>JAJFUB010000086.1 GCA_021372615.1 bacterium
GTTACCGAGTTCCGAGGGGCACATGCAACCAACCAGGCAGACCCCCACGCAGTCGCACCACGCGCACAGCATTCGCGCACTCGTTCAGGGACGCTAGGACAGGCGGCTAGCCGCGTGTCCTTTCTTTGGTCGTGGTCGTTGACGTGTTGCGCCATTCTTGAGATGGCATAGACATGACGTGGAGATCGGACACTGAGCCCTGCGGGGCAGTGGGAGGTAGGCAAGATGAGTAGGCTGACGTTGGCGCTCGTAGTCGTGACGCTGTTGCTGGCCTCGGCAGGGAACCTCTTCGCGACCGGCACGGTGATGATCGGCGACACGGTATGGGTGAACTACGACGGAGACAGCATCAAGGACGCTGACGAGCCGGGGATCCCCGGCGCGACGCTGACACTGTGGCTACTGAACGGGACGACATGGCAGATCGCAGGGACGGCCACCACGGACGCGAACGGCCTGTACGAGTTCATCGGGCTGGTTGCCGGCTACGACTGGAAGGTATCCGTTACGCTTCCGGCTGCGTATGTCGGCTACACACAGAACTACGATCGTGACGGCGTCCTTGATGGCCAAAGCAACGGCGTGGTCACCGTCGACGACCTCACCTACGACTTCGGCTACATCCCGCCGACGTGGGACGGCGGCGAGACATACACGCAGGGCGGTTGGGGCGCCAAGCCGGCAGGCAACAACGCGGGCATGCTCCTGCACACGTACTTCAGCCAGATCTATGGCAGCGCGGGCCTCGTGGTCGGTGGCACCTACACAATCACGCTGAGCAACGCCTGGGCGGTCACGAACTTCTTACCGTCGGGCGGGACGCCCAAGCCGCTGAACCAGAGCTACACGGACCCGCGAGGCAAAACGACCGCGGGCGTGCTGGCTGGGCAGGTCGTGGCGATGAAGCTCAATGTGGACTTCTCGACCGCCGGCATCACGGCCCCCGGTCTGGGTGCGCTGAAGATCCAGAGCGGCACCTATCAGGGCTGGACCGTGGCCCAGTTGCTGGGTCTGGCACAGGCTGTCCTGGGCGGGGATACCTCCGGTCTGCTTGGGTCGGTGGCCGATCTGAGCGATGCCTGCACGGCGGTGAACGAGAACTTCTGCGACGAGGCCGACAACGGGTTCCTGGCCCCGTAGCTCTCCCCTGGCCGGTTGTGGCTGTCGCAGACGCACCCGCGGGGCGCTCCCCTCTCTCGACGGAGCGCCCCGCTGCTGTGTGAATGGCTGGTCTCGCGGTCAGGACGGCCGCACACGCGCCCAGGAAACGGAGATGAAAAAAGGCCCTTGACACAAACTGCTCCCATCCTGTAACATCCGTCGTGTGCGGAAGTACCCCTGCCTGGGTACTGCCGCTTTTTTTGTGTCCAGGTTTGACTCCCTTGAGGCTTTCCTGAAACTCTATTGAACTGATCCAGACATCGTTTGGCCGCTGATCGCAGCCCTCATCGCAGCCCCTGGTCGCCATCGAGTCCCGAGGGGCACATGCTACCAGTCAGCCCAGAAGCCAAGCAGTCGGTGCACGCGCGGAGCATCCGCGCACTTGTTCAGGGACGTTAGGACAGGCGCCTAGCCGCGTGTCCTTTTTTTGGTCGTGGTCGTTGGCGTGTTGAGCCATTCTTGAGATGGCACAGAGCCGTTGCTGAAATCGCACACCAAGCCCTGCGGGGCAGCAGGAGGCAGAGAAGATGAGTAGGGTGGCGTTGGCACTCGTGGTCGTGCTGTTGCTGGCGTCTGTGGGAGGGGCGTTCGCAACCACCGCAGTAACCATCGGCGACACTGTGTGGGTGAACTACAACGGAGACAGCATCAAGGACGCAGACGAGCCAGGGATCCCCGGCGCCACGCTGACGCTGTGGCTGCTCAACGGGACGACCTGGGAGAACGTGGGGACGACGACAACAGACGCGAACGGCCTGTACAAGTTCGCCGGGCTGGTCCCCGGCTACGACTGGAAGGTGTCGGTTGCCCTTCCGGCCGGCTACGCCGGCTACACGCAGAACTACGACCGCGACGGCGTCCTGGATGGTCAGAGCAACGGCGTTGTGAGTGTCACCACCCTCACGTACGACTTCGGCTATGTGCCGCTGAGTTCGATCGGCGACCGCGTCTGGAACGATGTGGACAACAGCGGCGGGGCCGACACCCTGAGCGAGCCGGGCATCAACGGCGTCCGCGTGGTGCTCTACGACGCGAGCGGCGCCTACCTGCGTGAGACGACGACGGCCGCCGGCACCATCAACGGCGTGGCGGTGGATGGCGTGTACCTGTTCGACAAGCTGGTCGCCGGGACATACACCGTCCTGGTGGACGTGAGCACCATCCCCTCGGGCATGAACCAGACGTATGACCTGGACGGGGTTCTGGACAGCGAGACGACGGTGCCGCTGGCGTGGAACGAGAACATCCGCACCGTGGACTTCAGCTACTACAAGCCGACGACGACGGACGGCGGGTGGGCGACCTTCACGCAGGGCGGTTGGGGCGCCAAGCCGGCCGGGAACAACCCCGGCATGCTGCTGCACACCAACTGGGACACGGTGTACGGAGCCGCAGGCCTGACCGTCGGCAGCGGTGAGTACACGATCACCTTCACCAGTGCCTGGGCCGTGACGAACTTCCTGCCGTCGGGCGGGACCCCCAGGCCGCTGGGCCGTGACTACGTAGACCCGAAGGGCAAGACGACGGCCGGCGTGCTGGCCGGACAGGTCGTGGCGATGAAGCTGAATGTGGACTTCTCGGCCAACGGCTTCACCGCCCCGGGCCTGGGCGCGCTGAAGATCCAGAGCGGCGCCTACGCCGGCTGGACCGTGTCGCAGTTGCTCGGGCTGGCGCAGGCTGTGCTGGGTGGCGACACCTCCGGGCTGCTGGGCTCGGTGGCCGACCTGAACAGCGCCTGCACCGCCGTCAATGAGGCCTTCAACGACGGCACCGTCAACGGGTTCCTGGCGAAGTAACTCTCCCCTGGCCGGTTGTACCACATGCAAGCACGGGGCGCTCCCCTCTCTCGAGGGAGCGCCCCGTTGTTTTGTGTGTCGCATATAAGTCCATGCCGCACACTGCGTCCCACCATCACCCATTTCAAGACCTAAACAACAACTATAAGAAATCATTAGAAACCATCTTGACATACTCCGCCACACTCTTGTAAAATCCTCGTCGTGCGGAAGTACCTATGCCTGGGTGCTGCCGTTTTTTTCGTCTGCGTGTCCGTGAGCCTTGAGCCTTCCCTGACATTGCCTTGCGCCAAGCCAGATCTCGCCGAGCCAGTTCACCGCAGCCCTCTCCATAGCCCCTGGCCTCCGGAACCCTGAGGGGCAGATGCCACCCACGAGCCATTTGGCTAGACCGTCGCACCAGGCGCGGAACACCAGCGCCGTCGTCGTCGGACGCTAGGGCGAGTGCCGCCCGCTCGTCCTTTCTTTGGGCGTTGTAGTTGGCGCGTTGAGCTGTTCTTGAACTCTAACAGAGCCGACGTTGAAGTCGCAAACTGAGCCCTGCGGGGCAGTGGGAGGAAGACGATGAGACGGTTGACGTTCGCGTTCGGAGCCATACTGCTGTTGCTGGTTACGGCAGGAAGCGCTTTCGCACTCACAACGGTGAGGATCGGGGACACCGTGTGGGTCAACTACGATGGGAACAGCACCAAGGACGTGGGTGAACCAGGGATCTCGGGCGCCACGCTCACCCTGGCGTACCTTGTGGATGGCGCCTGGGTGGACCTGGCCACTACCACTACGGCCAGCGACGGTACATACAAGTTCGCGGGCCTGACGCCCGGATACGACTATCGCGTGACGGCGACGTTGCCGACGGACTATGCGGCATACGCGCCCAAC
The DNA here is from genome assembly GCA_021372615.1 of bacterium. Classification (NCBI taxonomy): domain Bacteria; species bacterium. The sequence continues at coordinate 3,840 of JAJFUB010000086.1, forward strand.
TTCGACCGGGACGGGAAGGCCGACGGCCAGAGCGACGCGGTCGTGGCGGCCACCGATCTCACCTTTGACTTCGGCTATGCGCCGCTGAGCTCGATCGGTGACCGCGTCTGGAATGATGCCGACAACAGCGGCGGCGCGGACGACCTCAGTGAGCCTGGGCTCAACGGCGTGCGCGTGGCCCTGTACGACGCCGCCGGCAGCCTTGTCGCCGAGACGACGACGGCGGCAGGCACCATTGACGGGACGGCGGTAGATGGCGTGTACCTGTTCGAGGGCCTCCGGGCCGGCACGTACACCGTCGTGGTGGATGCGGACACCATCCCTGCGGGCATGGCCCAGACCTACGACCTGGACGGGACGCTGGACAACGAGGCGACGGCGACGCTCGGCTGGAACGAGAGCCTGCGGACGCTGGACTTCGGCTACTACGCGGCGCCCTCCGAGCCGGTGAGCATCTCCGGCACGGTCTGGCGAGACTGCGACGGAGACGGTGTGCTGGACGCGGGCGAGACGCTGACCCTGTCCGGCGCCGTCATCACTCTGTATGACAGCGCGGGTGCGGTGGTGGCCGTGGACGGCGTCACCAACCCGGTGACGACCGGCGACGATGGCACATATGCCTTCGGCCCTCTGCCGGCCGGCAGCTACCGCGTGGTCGAGACCAATCCGGCGGACTTCACCAGCACGAACGCCGTGCCGGGGACCGCGGGTGCCAAGGTAGACAGTGACACACTCGCCGTGGACGCCACCACGGCAGGCAGCAGCTACCCGAACCAGGACTTCCTGGACACGGGCGGGACGCCGGGCATTGACCTGGAGAAGACCGGGCCGAGCAGCGCCAAGCGCGGCGACACCATCACCTACCACTTCAAGGTCACCAACACCGGCAATGCCATGATGGACGTGACGGTGTCCGACCCGATGCTGGGTGGCGTGATCTTCACCAAGTCCGGCGTCAAGGCGGGCGAAGTCAACGAGTTCGACGTGACCTACACGATCCCAGCCAGCGGCGACCTGACCGCGGGGACCCATGGCACGGCGGCGAACCTGCAGACACTCTGCACGACCCCCACGACCCCGACGTGCACCACGGAGACGCTGGTCAACACAGCCACCGCCACCGGCGTCACGCCGTGCGGCACGGTCACGGACACCTCGAGCTGGACGGTGACGGTCACGACCACGAGCACCGGCTCGCCAGCGATTGACCTGGTCAAGACCGGGCCCAGCAGCGCCAAGCGCGGGGACACCATCACCTACCACTTCAAGGTCACGAACACCGGGAACGTTGCGCTCGACATCACCGTGTCGGACCCGATGCTGGGCGGCACCATCTGGACCAAGAGCGCGGTGCCGGCCGAGCAGATCAATGAGTTCGACGTGACCTACACGATCCCGGCCAGCGGCGACCTGACCAGCGGCGACCTGACCAGCGGCGGGCATGGCACTGCCTCCAACGTGAAGGCCTCGTGCACCACCGGCGGCTGGGGCGGCTGGGGAGGTTGGGGCGGCTGGGGTAGTTGGCCCCCGGCCTGCACCACCGAGTCGCTGGTGAATACCGCCACGGCCACGGGCGTCTCGACCTGCGGCACGGTCACGGACACGTCGAGCTGGACCGTCACCGTCAGCACCTCGACCACGCCCCCCACCGGGTCGCCGGCGATTGACCTGGTGAAGACGGGCCCGTCCACGGCCAAGCGCGGCGACACCATCACGTACCACTTCAGCGTGACGAACAGCGGCAACACGACGCTGGACATCACGGTGTCCGACCCGATGCTGGGCGGGACGATCTGGAGCAAGAGCGGGGTACCGGCGGGGCAGGTCAATGAGTTCGATGTGACCTACACGATCCCGACCAGCGGCGACCTGACGAGCGGCGCGCACGGGTCGGCCACGAACCTGAAGACCTCATGCACCACCGGCGGCGGCTGTGGCGGCGGAACGACTACCACCGAGACACTGACCAACACGGCCACGGCGAAGGGCGTCTGGCACTGCCAGACGGTCAGCGACAGCTCGACGTGGAACGTGACCGTCACGAAGGCCTCCAGCGGCTGCTGGACCACGTACACGCAGGGCGGTTGGGGCGCCAAGCCCGCCGGGAAGAACGCCGGCAGGCTGCTGCACGACAACTGGTGCAGCGTCTTTGGGAGCGGCTGCCTGGCCGTGGGCGGCGGCAAGACGCTCAACTTCACCAACGCCTGGGCCGTGACGACCTTCCTACCCTCCGGCGGCACGCCGAACGCGCTGTGCTGGAGCTACTGGAACCCGACGTACCGCACCGAAGCCGGCGTGTTGGCCGGGCAGGTCGTGACGCTGAAGCTGAACGTGCGCTTCTCAGCGGCGGGCGTCACCAGGTCGGGCCTGGGCGCCCTGAAGATCCAGAGCGGCACCTACGAGGGCTGGACCGTGGACCAACTTCTCGGCCTGGCCGAAGCAGTCCTGGGTGGCAACACCTGCGGCCTGCGCGGCTCGATCGCTGACCTGAGCAACGCCTGCAGCGCCGTGAACGAGAGCTTCGACGGCGGCACCGCCAACACCGGGTACGTCGCTCCCTAACCCTCCCCTGGCCGGTTGTGCCATACGCGGCAACGGGGCGCTCCATTCAGCAAGTGGAGCGCCCCGTTTGCCGTTATGTGTCCATTCGTGAACATTTTACCTGTAGTTGCAGACTCAACTTCTAGGTATAGTCAAGACACGCAAAAGATGTGGTCAAGGTGGGTTGACACGCGTGAGGGGGCGCGTTACCATCACGGCCATGCGGAAGTGCCCCATGCCTGGGCGCTCCCGTTTTTTTTGCGTCCAGGTTTGGCGTCGAGGGATTCCCCGGATGTTTGGCGGGCAGATGTTGCTCGCCGTATTGCTGAGGATTGAGGTAGTGGCCGCAAGCAGTCCCTAGTAGCTCGACAGGCAGCCGGTGAAGTCACGTACACAGCCCCACAGGGGCAGAGGGAGGACGTTTCGATGAATCGGTTGATGTTGACGTTTGCGGTCGGTTTGCTGGTGTTCATGTCGGTCAGTAGCGCCCTGGCGCTCGGGACCGTGTCGCTGGGTGACACCGTATGGGTGAATACCGACGGCGACTCGGAGAAGGACGCCGGGGAAGTGGGAATCCCCGGAGCCACACTGACGCTGTCGTACCTCGATGGGGCAACCTGGGTAGCACTCGCCACCACCCAGACAGATGCGGCGGGGCTCTACAAGTTCGTCGGCGTGACGGCTGGCTTTGACTACAAGGTCTCGGTCACCCTTCCCGCCGGGTACGCCGACTACACGCAGAACTACGATCGCGACGGTGTGCTGGACGGTCAGAGCAACGGCGTCATCGCTGCCACGGACCTCACCTACGACTTCGGCTACATACCGCCTGAGACCACCGGCGGGTGGGAGACCTTCACCCAGGGCGGCTGGGGCGCCAAGCCCGCAGGCAACAACGCCGGCATGCTGCTGCACACCTACTGGGCGCAGGTCTATGGCAGCGCGGGGCTGGTCGTGGGTGGCGGCTACACGCTCACCTTCACCAGCGCCCAGGCCGTGACGAACTTCCTGCCGTCCGGCGGCACCGCGGCGGCGCTCAAGAAGAGCTATGTGGACCCGGTCGGCAAGACCACCGCGGGCGTGCTGGCGGGGCAGGTCGTCGCGATGCGGCTGAATGTGGACTTCTCGGGCGCCGGCCTCACCGCGACGGGTCTCGGCTCGCTGAAGATCCAGACCGGAACGTATGCCGGCTTCACCGTGGCACAGCTCCTGTCGCTGGGCGAGGCCGTGCTGGGTGGCGACACCTCCGGCCTGCTCGGCTCGGTCGCTGACCTGAGCAGCGCCTGCACCGCCGTGAACGAGAGCTTCGACAACGGCGCCGACACCGGCTTCCTGGCCAAGTGACTCTCCCCTGGCTGGTTGCCATGTATCACCATGCGGGGCGCCCCTCTACAACGGGGCGCCCCGCTGTCTTGTGCCGGGCCAACGCCGCATTTGAACAGTGGCGGCAGTATTCTGTATAATGCACTCACCCGCGCAAGTCGGGCTTTTTCTTTCTGAGGGCACAGCATGGCCGGGCGTCCACAGGTGAGCTGGCCGCGTCGCGAGACGCGCCAGGTGCGTGTGCGCGGGGTCGCCATTGGCGGCGGCGCGGCCGTGTCCGTCCAGACGATGGCCAAGACCGACACGGCCGATGTGGCCGCGACGGTGGCGCAGATCAAGCAGGCCCTGGCCGCCGGCGCGGACCTCGTGCGGCTGGCCATACCCAACCACGACGCTGCCCGCGGCTTCGCCGACATCCGCCAGCAGCTCGATGCGCCGTTGGTGGCCGACATCCATGTCGACTACAAGCTCGCCCTGGGGGCCATTGCGGCCGGGGCGGACAAGATACGCATCAATCCGGGCAACATCGGCGACGATAGCCGCGTCGGGACGGTCGTCGAGGCTGCGGCCGCCGCCGGCATCCCGATCCGCGTCGGCGTGAACGCCGGGTCGCTGGAGAAGACGCTGCTGGAGAAGTACGGCGGCGCCACGCCCGAGGCCGCCGCCGAGAGCGCACTGCGCAACGTGGCGCGCCTGGAGGCCATGGGCTTCCGGGACCTGGTGGTCTCGATCAAGGCCAGCGACATCTGGCGGACGGTGCAGGCCAACCGCCTGTTCGCGCGTGAGAGCGACTGCCCGCTACACCTGGGTATTACCGAGGCCGGGCCGGGCGAGGCGGGGATCGTGACCGGGGCCGCCGGCGTCGGCATCCTGCTGGCCGAGGGCCTCGGTGACACGATCCGCGTGTCGCTGACCAACCCGCCGACCGAGGAGGTCGTCGTCGGGCGGCAGATCCTGCTGGCGATGGGACTGCTCAGCGGCCCGCGCCTGGTCTCATGCCCCACCTGCGGGCGCTGCCGGGTGGACTTGCAGCCCCTGGCGCAGCGGGTGCAGGAGGCCCTCCGGGAGATCGAGACGCCGCTTGTCGTGGCGGTGATGGGCTGCGAAGTCAACGGTCCGGGCGAAGCGAAGGAAGCCGACGTGGGAATCGCGGCGGGCAAGGACAAGGTCCTGCTGTTTCGCCGGGGCGAGGCGTTGCGGACGGTGCCATTTGCGGAAGCATTCGACGCATTGATGCGAGAGGTGCGAATGATGAACGCGGAATGATGAATGCGCCCGTCCACTGAGCGGGAGTCCATTCATCATTCATCATTCATCGTTCAGCACTGACACGAGGTCCAGTCTCTTGAGAGCCACCCAATTCTATGCCCCCACCCTCCGCCAGATCCCGAGTGAGGCGGAGATTCCCAGCCACCAGCTCCTGCTGCGTGGCGGCTTCATGCGCCAGCTCTCGGCGGGCGTGTTCACGTTCCTGCCGCTGGGCCTGCGCGTGCTGCGGCGGGTCGAGCAGATCATCCGCGAGGAGATGGATCGCGCCGGCGCCCATGAGGTGCTCATGCCCGTCATCCACCCCCAGGAGCTGTGGGAGCGCAGCGGGCGCTGGACCAGCTTCGTGCCCGAGCCGCTGAAGACCCAGGACCGCACCGGCCGCTGGTTCCTGCTCGCCCCGACCCACGAGGAGGCGATCACCGACACCGTCATGCAGGACGTGGCCTCGTATCGCGACCTGCCGGTGACGCTCTACCAGGTCCAGCAGAAGTTCCGCGATGAGGCGCGACCGCGCGCCGGGCTGATCCGCGCCAAAGAGTTCATCATGAAGGACGCCTACAGCTTCGACGCCGACCTGGCCGGGCTGGACCTGTCCTTCGAGAAGCAGTTCGAGGCGTACACGCGGCTGTTTGCGCGGATGCACCTGGACGTGCTCGTGGTGGAGGCCGAGGCCGGGGCCATCGGCGGCTTCGGGACGCGCGAGTTCATGCTGCCCACGCCCAACGGCGAGGACACCATCATCCAGTGCGACACCTGCGGGTACGCGTCAAACCTGGAGTGCGCGGTGAGCCGACCCGGGGCCGGCGAGACGCCGGCACTGGGCGGAGAGGGGACCCCGCCGGTGCTGGTCGAGACCCCGGGGGCGCGGACCATCGAGGCCGTGACCGAGTTCCTCGGCCGGCCGGCGTCCGCGCTCATCAAGACGCTGCTGTTCCGGGCCGAGGGCCAGGCGCCGGGTGCCGCGTCGTGTGCGGCGGGCCCCGGCGCGGGCCGCTTCATCGCCGCCCTCGTCCGCGGCGACCGGCAGCTCAACGAGATGAAGCTGGCGAAGATCGTCCAGGATGAGAGCCTGCGCATGGCCACGCCGGAGGAGATCGTGGGGCTGACCGGGGCGGACGTGGGGTACAGCGGCCCGGTGGGCCTGAGCGGCAACGTCGAGATCATCGCCGACGAAGAGATCCAGCTCATGGGCGAGGCCGTCGTGGGCGCGAACCGGACGGATGCCCACCTGACCGGCGTGCGGGTCGGCGAGCACTTCACGCCGCTTCGGTACGCCGACCTGCGCGAGGCATCCGCGGGCGATGCCTGCGCACACTGCACGGGCGGGACGCTCCAGGCCGTGCGCGGCATCGAGCTGGGGCATGTCTTCAAGCTCGGGACGAAGTACTCCGAGGCGCTCGGCGCCGTGTTCCAGGACGAGCATGGCGCGCAGCACCCGATGATCATGGGCTGCTACGGCATCGGCGTGTCGCGCATCGTATCGGCGCTGGTGGAGCAGTGGCACGACGACAGCGGGATCATCTGGCCGCGGTCGGTGGCGCCGTTCGACGCCGCCGTGCTGCTGCTGGACCCCAAGAACGAAGAGATCGTCAAGATGGCCCAGGGCGTCTATGAGAGCCTGCAGGCCACGGGCTTCGACGTGCTGCTGGACGACCGCGACGAGCGGCCCGGCGTGAAGTTCAAGGACGCCGAGCTGATCGGCTATCCGCTGGTGGTCGTGGTGGGGAAGAAGGCGGCGCAGGAGGGCGTGGTGGAGGTGCGGCGGCGGAAGGACAAGGCGGAGCAGATCGTGCCGCTGGCGCAGGCCGTGGCAACGGTGCAGGAGCTGGCGCGGGAAGCGTAGGCGGGTTCGTCCCCGAACCCGCTCGGCGCGGGTGCGAGGACGCACCCGCCCACGCGAGGGCTACAGGTTGATGAGCACCGCCGCGACCGTCACGACGGCGACGCCGACGAAGCCGGCCTTGCCGGGCAACTCGCGCCAGAAGAGGGCCGCGTAGGCCACCGTCATCGCCAGGGCCGTGGCCTCGGCGAAGGGGAAGACGACCACGCCCCCGTAGCGGCGCAGGGCCTGCACGACGACGACCGCCGCGCCGGCATAGCACAGGCCGCAGGCGAGGCCCCAGCCAACCACGGCACGGGTCGCCGTGCCATGGTAGAACGGCCAGAGCACGGCCATGAGGACCGTCGCCGTGGCGAAGGTCGTGACCATGAGACCATTGAGCTGCTCAGGCTGGTCGAGTTGCTCGAACCACTTGAAGCCCAGCAGCACGCCGCCGTTGGCGACAATCATGCCGGCGAACAGCAGCACCTTGCGCCAGGTCAGGTGGGTGTCGGTGATGCCCCGATCGAGCGTAAGCAGCGGCATCGCGATCAGGCACAGAATGGCCCCGGCCCAGCGGAGGGGCGAAGGCTGCTCATGCCAGATGAAGATGGCGCCGGCCATCGGCACGAGCGCCGAGAGCTGGCACAGGGCGGCCATGATCGAGACGCCGCGGTCCGCCAGCGTGGGCACGAACAGCAGATACGTGATGACATACAGGGCGCCCAGGATGAGGCCGGCGTAGAAGATCAGCGAGGGCAGCGGGACGGGGCGGAGCGCCAGGAACGCGGCGTAGATGAGCGCCGCGAACAGGTACGTGAAGCCGCCGACCGCATAGAGGTTCAGGTGGACGCGCTGAACGGCGCGGGCGGCGACATTCTGGAAGGCATAGAGCGCGGGAAGCAGGAGCAGGAAAAGCATGGGCGGCAAGTCAGTTGGCCGGCCATGCCCAGCGCACCTGCCGGACGGACGTGAAACCATGAACTTGATTGTTCGCCCCTCCAACCTGTCGGGCACGGTCGCCATCCCCGGGTCCAAGAGCCACACCATCCGCGCGATCACGCTGGCGGCGCTGGCGCACGGGCAGTCGGTGCTGCGCAGCCCGCTGCAGTCGGCCGACACCGAGGCCGCGATGCGCGCGGCCGCGGCCCTGGGCGCCGAGACGGCGCTGGGGACGGACTGGACGCTGACCGGCGTCGGCGGCATGCCGCAGGTGCCTGAGGACGTCGTGGATGTCGCCAACTCCGGCACGACCGAGTATGTCATGGCGGCGGTTGCAGCGCTGGTGGACGGCTGCAGCGTCTTCACCGGCGACGAGCAGATCCGGCGGCGGCCGGTCGAGCCGCTCCTGGCCGCGCTGCGCGACCTGGGCGCCGAGGCCTTCACCACCCGCGGCAATGGCTGCGCCCCCTTCGTCATTCGGGGGCCGCTGCGCGGGGGCAAGACGGCCATCGCGTGCGCGACCTCGCAGTACCTGACGGCACTGCTGCTGGCCTGCCCGCTGGCGCGGGGCGATAGCGAGATCGAGGTCGTGTCGCTGACCGAGCACCCGTATGTCGAGATGACGCTGCACTGGCTCGATCAGCTCGGCGTGCAGTACGACCGGGTGCGGATGGAGCGCTTCTGGATCCCCGGCGGGCAGAGCTACCATGGGTTCGCGGCCGACATCCCGGCCGACTGGTCCTCGGCCACGTTCTTCCTGTGTGCCGGGGCCATCGGGCATGAGCCCATCACCCTCACCGGCCTGGACCTGACCGACCCGCAGGGCGACAAGGCCGTGGTGGACATGCTGCGGCAGATGGGCGCCGCCATCGAGGAGACGGCGGCCGGGCTGACCGTCTCGGGCGGGAACCTGCGCGGCGCCGAACTCGACCTGAACGCCACGCCGGACGCGCTGCCGGCCCTGGCCGTGACGGCGTGCTTTGCCGAGGGCGAGACGCGGCTGGTGAACGTGGCCCAGGCGCGGCTGAAGGAGACCGACCGCATCGCCGTCATGGCCCGGGAACTGCGGAAGCTGGGCGCGGACGTTCAAGAACGTGAGGACGGGCTGGTGGTCCGCGGGTCGCGACTGCGGGGGGCGCTGGTCGAGGGGCATGGAGACCACCGGGTGGTGATGTCGCTGGCGGTGGCCGGTGCCTTCGCCGAGGGCGAGACGACGATCACGACGGCCGAGGCCGTGGAGGTCACGTTCCCGAACTTCGTGGAGCTGATGGGGTCGTTGGGGTCAGACATTCGCGGAACCTGAAGACTGAGTGACCGACGGGAGGGGTAGACATGGGCACCATGCGCGCATTGTCTTACGTCGTCGCTGTTGGCTTTCTGCTCATCATGCTGGCTACGCTTCTGGCGATACCGTCCTGGGCCCAGGAGACAGTGGCTTCGCCACAGCTGGGACCCATCATCGAGGATTTCCAGGGACCTTTCGAGGGGCCCGCGCCGCCACGTTGGCACCCCCAGAGCAACGACAACCCGCTTGGCTTCACTGGCGACGACACCATTACCCACGGCGGCGCGGTCTCCGCAAAGTGGGAGCCGGAGACATCGGGCCGCATGTTGTACTGCGCGGATGTGCCGGAAGACTGGTCCGCGTGGGACGGCCTCAGCATGTGGGTGCACTCGGCCAGGCCCACCAACTCGATGATGGCCGTGATGGTCTACTCGAACGATCCCGCCACGCCGCAGTGGGACTGCTACCGAGCGCTGGTGAAGATTGACTGGGAAGGCTGGCGCCTGCTGAACCTGCGCCGCCGCAGCCTCGCCCCGTGCTATAAGCCGGTCGGCTGGAATCAGGTCACCGAGTTGGGCTTCAGCCTCAAGGCCAACCCGCCGCTGATCACGCTCAACGAAGGCACTGTGCTGCACTTTGCCGACATGCACGCGCTCATGCCCGAGCCGCCCGGCGATACCTTGACGCTGTTCGAGGCTGGCACCGACTGCGCCGCGATGTTAATGGACGGCGCCAACGTCGTGCAATGCGTTCAGGATCCGGCGCGGGAGGCCGGCGGCCGATCCGGGTTGTGGCCGAGCACGCTCACGCACAAGGCGCTCTACAACCTGTCCGTCCCGCGGGATTGGTCGCAGTGCAAGGCCCTGAACCTGTGGCTGCACTGCGCCGAGCCGGTGGACGAGCGCATCGCGTTGTACATGCAATCGCGCAGCCCGCAAGCGCCCGAAGACGACGCCTACATCGGCTACATAGCACTGGATTGGACCGGCTGGAAGCTGGTCTCCCTGCCCCTGAGCGATATGGTGAAGCTGCGCGACCCGCTGGGCTGGCAACAGATCGAGCGGTTCTGTCTGTACTCGCAGTCCTATGGCGCGACGGCGGTCAAGGGGACGACGTTGGCGCTAGATCGGATCTGGCTGAGCAAGGAGCCGCCGCAGGACTAACGGCGTGCACCGAGGCAGGTACGGAGCGATATGAGACTACTACCCGGTGAAGCCGGCGAACGCCACGTCACCATCTACATGACGGGGGCGCTGTGCACGCAGCCGGCCCAGGTGTTCCAGGCCGAGCAGGCGCTGGCGGTCATCCAGAACTTCCTGGACGACCTGCAGCGGCGCAACTCCTCGCACCTGCGGCTGCTGCGCGAGCGGCCGGTAACCGGCGACCGCGAGCACCCTTCCGACGCCGCGCGCGACCTGGCTCACCTGCTGGGGCTGCTGTGCGACCTGGACTGGCAGGAAGTGCGCGTGCGAGCCCCCGACGTGGCCGACCTGGTCCAGGAGCCGGTGGAGCTGGCCCGCCTGGTCGAGGAGCTATACGACCACTGGCGGCGCTATGAGCGCTATCTCATCTTCGAGGGCCGCACCGACGACTCGCGCGACAGCGCCATCGAGGGCCATCGCCCCTTCATCTTCAACAACCAGGACCTCAACTCGCTGGTGCGCGAGGCGTACCGCCGCATCGAGCGGCGCCTGCGCGGCCACTGGCCCCGCGTCTATCGCCAGGTGCCGGCGGGCGCGAACATGAGCCTGCTGGTCGAGCGCATCAAGTGGCAGAACCCCGGCGGGCTCTATGAGCCCCTCGATGCCATCCGCATGGTGCGGCTGGCCCTGCTGGTGCCGCCGGTCACACTGTACCCGCGCCGCACCAAGCGGCAGGGGAAGTTCGTGCAGACCTTCGAGCACCCGCTCGAGGGGCTGCAGCTCGATCCGCAGCAGTGGCTCTGCATCCCCCTGCAGGTCGGCGAGCTGCACTTCCTGTTCTACTTCGACCGCGAGTACCTCGCGCTGGCCATCAGCCTGGTGAACCTGTTCGAGCTGTCCGGCCACGACGAGGCGCGGGCTAAGCCGGACGGCGTCGTGCTGTTCGGCGTCCCGCCCGAGAACATGGGCCACGACCTGACGCGCTTCTACATAGACGAGGAGACGAACACGGTCCTCGGCGCGGTGGCCAGGTCCGAGGAAGTGGACTACTTCGGCTACTGCAAGAAGATGGCGCTGACGCTGCACAATGTCATCATGATGCGGCGCGGGCGGCTGCCGGTGCATGGCGCCATGTGCCATGTGGGCTTGCGGCAGGGCCGGAAGTTCAATGTCGTCATCGTGGGCGACAGCGGCGCCGGGAAGTCCGAGACGCTGGAGGCCTTCCGGGAGCTGGCCGACGAGTACCTGTCGGACATGACCACGATCTTCGACGACATGGGGTCGCTGCAGCTCTCGCCGGCGGGGCTGCTGGGCTATGGGACCGAGATCGGGGCCTTCGTGCGGCTGGATGACCTATCGCCCGGCTACGCCTTCGGCCATTTCGACCGCAGCATCTTCATGAACCCCGACCGCGGCAACGCCCGGGTCGTCGTGCCGCTGACCGATTACCGCGAGGTCATCGCGGGCTATCCGGTGGACCTGCTGCTGTATGCGAACAACTACGAGCACGTGACCGAGGACGCGCCGGTCGTGGACTTCTTCACCACGCCCGAGGCCGCGCTGGAGGTCTTCCGCTCCGGCTACCGGGCCGCCAAGGGGACGACCGACGAACGGGGGCTGGTGCGCACCTACTTCGCCAACCCCTTCGGCGCGGACCAGTTGCGCGACCTGCACGAGCCGCTGGCGCGGCAGTACTTCGAGGGCGCCTTCGAGCGCGGGGTGCGCGTCGGGCAGATCCGCACGCGGCTGGGCATCGAGGGCTGGGAGCGCGAGGGGCCCCTGGAAGCCGCGAAGGCGCTCTTCAAGCTGGTGTTGGGGGAAGAGTAGCAGACAGCGGGGACAGACCCCTGTGGGGTCAGCCCCCTTGTGACGTACCGGGCAGACACCGGGCCATGTGAAGGAGGCTTCCATGGCCCTGCGGGAGAGCAGTGGCTGACTGGCCGGATTCGGCGGGGTACGAGCCCCCTGAGACCGCTTGCGGTCTCCAAACCCTACAGACATCCGACCTGAGGAGGACGTATATGACTGGCAACACCTATGGCCGCGTATTCCGCATCACCGCCTGCGGCGAGTCGTACGGCGGCGGGCTGGCGGTGATCTGCGACGGCGTACCCGCGGGCATGATGCTATCGCGCGAGGAGATCCAGGCCGAGCTGGACCGCCGCCGCCCCGGCACCAGCCCCATTGACTCGCCGCGCCTGGAGACCGACCAGTGCGAGGTCTTCTCCGGCGTCTTCGAGGGCAAGACGACCGGCGCCCCGGTGGGCATCTTCATCCGCAACGTGGACACCGAGGTCGAGCACATCGAGCAGTACCGGCGGGTCAAGGACATCGTCCGCCCCGGCCATGCCGAGTACACCTATCGCTTCAAGTACGACGAACACGCCGACTGGTGTGGGGCCGGGCGGGCCAGCGGGCGCGAGACGGCTGTCCGCGTCGCCGCCGGAGCGTTGGCCAAGAAGATCCTGGCGCGCGACGGCATCGAGGTCGTGGGCTATGTCAAGGAGCTGCACGGCATCACGTCCCGGTCGCTGTCCTTCGCGGAAATCCGCGACAACCGCGAGAAGACCGAGATTCGCTGCCCGGACCTGGAAGCCGCCGAGCAGATGATCCAGCGCGCGCTGGACGTCAAGGCGGAGGGCGACACCGTGGGCGGGGTCATCGAGATCATCGCCCGCAACGTGCCGCCCGGCCTGGGCGAGCCCGTGTTCGACAAGCTGGAGGCGAACATCGGCAAGGGGCTGCTGAGCATCCCGGCCGTCAAAGGCGTCGAGTTCGGCACCGGCTTCGAGCTGGCGCGGCTGAAGGGCTCGGAAGCCAACGACATCCCCTACCTGGACGGCGATGTGATCCGCTTCCGCACGAACCACTCCGGGGGCATTGACGGCGGCATCAGCAACGGCGAGGACATCGTGGTGCGCATGGTCGTCAAGCCGACCTCCACGGTCTCGATTGACCAGGACTCGGTCAACATGGCGACTCTGCAGCCGGCGCCATTCGCCGCGACCACCCGGCGCGATGCGCAGATCTGCGGCCGCGCCGTACCGGTAGGCGAGGCCATGGTCGCGATCACGCTGCTGGATCACCTGATGCTGTGGGAAGGCTACGACGCGGTCAGCAAGGTGGAGCACAAGCTGCCCTGGCGGCCCCGGGCGTAGACACACGCGCGGCAAGCACCAACCATGAGCGGGAGGGCGCCATCGGCCCCCTCCCGCTTTTCGTTCGTGCCGACCTGTCAGTCGGCGCCGACCTCGGCCAGCGCCGCGAAGGCCCACTGCTCCAGGCCGCGGCACTGCGCCAGCAGTTCGCGCTGCGCCTGCCGATCCGCCGGGGTCCAGTCCTTGGCCTGCGCCGCCCCTCCCCACCACATGAGGTAGCGCGTGTGCTGCTGGGCGAACCGGTCCAGCAGCCCGGCCTCCTGCTGGAAGAGGCGGTGCGCGGCGGCGTAGTCGGCCTTCGCGGTGGGGGCAACGAGATCGGCGTGGGCCGCCAGGAAATCCGCCGCCGCCCGGCGCGCGTCCGCCAGGTGCATGAGCGACCACCAGTTCACCAGGAAGAGCAACTGGCGCTCCTCGTCGCTGCACTGGTCCGCTTCCGCCAGCGCCCGCTCCCAGGCCGCGAGGGCCTCGAGGCCGTAGCGGAAGTGGTCCTGGGGCGCGCGGCGAGCATTGCTCACGGCCAGCTTGAGGCTGTCCATGAGCACCTGCGCGGGGGGCGGCTCGGGGCCGAGGCCGGCCAGGAAGATGATCGGGCCGCAGAGCCCGGCATCATTCTCCGGAACGCGCAGTTCAGCCACCTGCGGGTGCTGCATGTCCCGCAGAAACAGGTTCATGCTGTGGATGTTGTAGCCGTAGACCGTGGCCAGGTCCGTGTTGCGCATGGCCACCACCGGTAGGCCGTCGTTGATCGAGACGACGACATCGGTGATGACCCGGCGACGCGCGAGGGAGTTCACGTCGGCCGGCAGCTCGTCGCGGCGGAACTGCCAGCCGGTCGCCCGAGAGAGCGCCGCCAGCTCCTCGGGGCCCTCGCCATGCGGGCTGACGGGATGCCAGCGGCTGGCGCCCCACGCGGTCTGCTCATGGGCGGGGTTGTCGAACCAGCGCGTGCGGAAGGCGAGGCCGGAGTACCCCATGAGATCGGCGTAGCTGACCGGCCGCGCGGTCGGGGCCAGGGCAGCCTCAAGGGCCGCCGCGAACGTGCAGTCGCGCCCGCCCATGAAGCGCAGCTCCGGCACCGCCCCCAGCCACAGGTCCACGACGCGGCGCTGCAGACGCGCACGGTTGGCGCCGCTGGTCTGCTGCCGGTGCGCGAAGGCCTGCATGACGGTCTGTTCGAGCGGGGTCGGCGGCGGAAGCTGGTCAGCGGTCACACCAAAGGCTGCGGCGGCACGGGACAAATGCTGCACGGCCAGGGCATCCAGGTCGCGCTGTAGCAGCACGATCCGCGCCAGCTCGCGGCAGGTCTCCGGCTCGCGCAGGTGCTTGCCGTCGCCCGGGTCAGAGCCCGCGCTCTCCGTCTGCCACAGCCGCCAGACGAGATCGTGCATCAGGTGGTAGCAGTCCATGGCGGCGTCGAGGTCGCCGGCGACGGTGGGCTCAAGCTGTGCGGCCCGGTCCAGCACGTCGTACCCGAAGGCGCGCCCCTCGGCCACGACGATGGTGTAGAAGAAGAACTGAAAGTGCTTCTGGTTCAGGGCCGCAGCGTCAGCGGCCTGCAGCTCCCCCTCGCGCCCGAACGCCTCGGCCAGGGCGTTGAACGACTCCTGCCCGGCACGGTACTCGCCCTGCAGCGGACGGCGCGAGCCCTCGATGGCCCAGGCCAGCGTCTGGCGGCAGACCTCGCGCAGCGGCAGCGGCTCGCGTTTGCCGCCGGGGATGATGACCGCCTCGGCGTGCTGGAGCCAGTCGGCGAAGCGCTGGTAGCCATCGGCGCCCGTCGGCAGCTTCTCGTCCATCGTCCAGCCCACCAGCACGTCCCCCTGCTGCTCGTATCCGGCCACGATGGCGGCACCGGAGTACAGGCCGATGGCGATGACCGGCTTGCCGGCGCGGAGGGTCCGCATGACGACCTGGCGGAGCGGCTCGGGGTCGGCGTACTCGGGCAGGCGGTCGCGGACCAGCGGCCGCTCGCGGCACAGCTCGCGGTTGCCGATGAGGCGGAAGTCATAGCCCGCGGCCGCGAAGCAGCGACGGATGGGCTCGACGGGGTCGTCACAGACGGCCCAGACGTTGTCGAACGCGCAGTCCCATTTGGCCGGGTGCCAGAACTGGCGATAGGCCATGCCGGAGACGTCGAGATAGAACCGGTAGCCGTAGGGGTGCCGGGGGTCGAGGAACTTCATCAGCGCGGCCACGACCGAGGGGAACATGAAGTCCTGGGGCCCGTCGAGCTTCCCCCCCCAGTTCGGGCCGACGTACGGCACCTTCTCCAGCACGAGGCGGTCAGGCATCGGCGGCTCCTGGGCACGGGCAGCAATGGCCAGGGCCACGAGGGCTATCGCGGCGAGCACTCGTTCCATGGGGATGCTCCAGTCGCCGGCTAGTACGCGCCTGCGGAACTCCGCGTCA
>JAJFUB010000087.1 GCA_021372615.1 bacterium
CCGTTACTGGGACCGCGGGCTTCCAGCCCGCATGTCTGTCGGTAACGGCCATCGCGGGCTGGAAGCCCGCGGTCCCAGTCACGACACGACAGGAGAATCCCATGATCGTCATCGTCAGCATGGCCGAGCTGGAGGCGTACAACAACAGCGACGGGAGCACGGGGCAGAAGCGGAAGTTCGAGCAGCTCACCGGCGCGCCGGCGACCAACATCCACTTCTCGCAGGCCACGCCGGAGTACATCGCCCGGCTGGGCGCGCAGGCCGTGTTCATCTGCGGCTTCGGTTACGGCTGGGACCAGGTGCCCGTGAAGAACTTGCACGGCATCAGCGACTTCCTGCACGCGACGGAGATCCCCGTCTATGCCGCCTGTGGCGGGCACCAGCTCATGGGCTTTGTCTTCAACGAGAACCTGCGGAAGGTGAAGCAACTGCAGGACTTGCCGATGCGCAGGCTGCGCGCCGACGAGCCGGACTACGGCTACAGCGCCCGCGTCGCCGGGCACTACACCGCGACGGGCTTCCAGGTGGTAGACATCGTCAAACGCGACCCGATCTTCGCGGGCCTGCGCAAGCGCATCCGCGTCCGTGAGGCGCACTACTGCGAAGTGAAGAAGCTGCCGCCGGGCTTCGAGCTTCTGGCAACTTCGCCCGAGTGCCAGATCGAGATGATGAAGCACACCGAGCGGCCGCTGTACGGCGCGCAGTTCCACGCCGAGAGCTGGCAGGAGCCGTACCTGGACGGGCGGCAGGTCATGACGAACTTCTTCAAGATCGCTGGACTGATGTCGTAGTAGCCACAGCAGCGCGTGGGGCGGCGTGTCCCCACGCCGCCATGTGCGAGGATGCGCGCGTGAGGACACGCGCGCCCACGCGCCTGCGGGAGATCCCACTTTGCCCGACAACCACCAGGCCGAGCAGTCATCCCGCACCCAGATCGCCCTGCTGTGCGGGTCGTTCTTCTTTCTCTTCATGGGCGTGGCGGCCGTTCAGCAGTTCCTGGTCCCGGTCCTGTCGGCGCGCACGGGCATCGAGAAGACCGCGGCCTCGTCCATCTTCGCCCTCGTGTACTTCAGCGGCCCCCTGTGGCTGGCGCTGTATGCCTACTACTTCAGCGTGTTGCGGGAGAAGTGGTGCATCGTCCTGTCGGGCTGCACGTACACGCTGTTCGGCGTGCTGATCTACTTCGCGCACGACTACCGGCTCGCCATCCTCGCCGCCTTGCTCTGGGGCTGGGGCGGAGAGACGCTGTGGGCCACCGGGCCGGCGCAGGTGCTGAACGTCACCGACCCGAAGCGCCGGGGCAGCATCTCGGGCCTCTTCCAGAGCGCCACGTACTCGGGGCAGATGCTGGGAGTGATCCTGTTCGGGTGGATCCTGGCCCACGTGGGCCGGGACATCCTGGACCGGCCAATGGGCGGTTCTGGAAGTCCCGCCGCACACGCTCCCGATGTCATGCTCCTCGTCGCCGTGGGCATCAGCCTTATCGGGAACGTCCTGTCGCTGTTCCTGCGCGTGAAGCCCAAGGAGGCGGCGCCGCCTCGGCTGGGGGATGCGCTGATGGCCCTGCGCCGGACCGCGGGGCGCTACCTCGTGTTGCTCTCCGTGGCCAACTACCTCGGCTGGGGGCTGGTGCTGACCAGCTTCACCATCCTGATTGTGGACAAGCACCAACTAGACAAGCTCAGCTGGATCATCCTGCCCTACTACATCGGCCGACTGGTCGTGGCGTGGCTCGCGGGACACACGTCGGACAAGGTGGGCCGCGAGCGGGTGATGCTGGCGGGCTTCGTGCTCGGGGCGGTCAGCCTGGCGGCTGTCGCGCTGTGCACGTCCGAGTGGGTCATCGGCGCCGCCGCCCTCGTGCTGGGGATGCAGGCGGCAATGGTCAGCGTCGCCATGACCGCCGCCGTGGGCGACTACATCAAGCCCGAGGAGCGGCACCTCGTGTTCGCCGGGACGAACGCCTGGGGGTATCTGACCGCCGGCACAACGATGATCCTCTCGCCGCTGCTGAAGGACCTGCTCGGGGGCAGCTTCACCCCCTCGTTTCTGCTCTTTGCGGTCTTCTACGGCGGCTGCGCCGCGGTGGCTGCCAACATGCGGGCGCGGTTGCGGCGGGAGAGGGAAGACGGCCAGCCGCTGCCCGCACCCGGCGGCTAGACAAATCCGCCCCGTCCGGACGCACTAGAGAGGCAGAGCACGATGCAAGCAAGCCGTGACGTGCCTCCGGAGGTGCAACTGTGCGCAAGACGTTCCTGATGCTGGCGATCCTGTCTGTGAGCGCCGCGGCAGCCCAGCCGCAAGCCAAGCCCTGGGAAGCCTGGCAGCCCCCGGAAGTCGTCCTCCCGAACCCCAACGCCTTCGACGTGTACCTGAAGGCCTTCGAACTCAAGGCGCAGCTCGACAAGCAGTTCCCGCGCGGGGAACTTGCCCCCCCGGCGGCCGTCCCCGGCGCTCCGCCGCCCCCGCCCGGCGCGGCCGCGATGGCGGACCCCTGGGGCGAGGGTCCGGCCGACATGCCTGCCCCCGACCGCGTGCTGCTGTATGGCGAGGTCCTCAAGGCCGTGCGTGAGGCCCTGCCGCTGGAGTGCGGCATTGAGCCACCGGAGGGGCCGGAGACGCTGCTGCCGCATTTCCAGAGCTTCCGTGGAGTCGCGCGCCTGTTCGCCATGGAGGCCGAGACCCGACGGCTGAATGACGACTACGCCGGCGCCGCTGCCAGCGCCCTGGACTGCCTGGAGATGGCGCAGGACGCCAAGAGCCAGAACATCGTGATCTCCTACCTCGTCGGGGTCGCCTGCGAGGCCATCGGCCTGGCTTCTCTGGATCAGACGCTGCCGGGCTTGAAGGCGGACGAAGCCAAGGCTGCCCTGGTGCGGCTGCAAGGCATCATCGCCAAGCGCCCGCCGCTGGCGGGCGCACTCACCGGCGAGGAGATGTGGGGTCGCCAGTGCTTCAAGCGCTTCCTGCCGGACCGCGAGCAGGTGCGGCAGTTCATGGTGCAGCAGATGGAGAAGCGGGTGACTGAAGAAGAGCTGACGCAGATCATCGCGCGCCTGCCGCAGACCTGGCAGAACATGGGTAGCTACTACGATCGCCTGCGCCGCAACGCCGCCCTGCCATACCCGCAGCGTGACAGGAATCTGGCCCCGCCGCAGGACCCGCTGGCGGACTGGCTGCTGCCCAACCTCGCTCTGGTGCTGTTTCGCCAGACCGTCAGCGACACACGTCTGAACCTGCACGTGCTCGCGCTCGCGGCGCAGGCCTACCGCGCTGAGCATGGCGCCTTCCCGGCGAGCCCGACCGACCTCGTCCCCGGCATCACTGCGCAGGTTCCGACCGACCCCTTCACAGGTGGACCGCTGTCGTCCGTGACGGCGGAGGACAGACTGAAGCTCTACAGCTTCGGCCCCGACGGCGTGGACAACCACGGCGCCGACGCCGGCAAAGTCGTGGCGGCCGAGACAAAGGGAGATGTGGTCGTGGAGTTGAATGTAAGCCCCAGACGCTGATCTCTCAGCCCTGGAGCACTCCATGTCCCAGCGCAAGATCGTTCTCATCGGCGCCGGCAGCGCCAGCTTCACGGTCGGCCTCGTGGCTGACCTGCTCATCTCGAATATCGCCGACGAGTGGACCGTCGGCCTGGTAGACATCAATGACGAGGCCCTGGCCGTGGCGCAGGGCCTCGTCGAGCGCATGGTCGAGCGCAAGCAGGCGCCGGTCACGGTCGAGGCCTCGACCGACCGCCGCGACATCCTGCCCGGCGCCGACATTGTCGTCACAACCATCGCCGTTGGCGGCCGGCCCGGCTGGGAAGCAGACATCGTGGTGCCGCGGCAGCACGGCATCTTCCAGCCGGTGGGCGACACGATCGGCGCGGGTGGCATATCGCGCGCGCTGCGCCAGATTCCGCCGATGGTGGACATCGGCCGCGACATCGCCCGGCTGTGCCCGCAGGCCTTCTTCTTCAACTACGCCAACCCCATGGCGTGTATCACCCGGGCGGTGAACAAGGCCACCCCTGTCAGCCTGGTGGGCCTCTGCCACGGCGTGCAGGGCACCCTCAGGCACCTGTGCAGCTTCATTGACGTCCCCTACAGCGAGATCAGCAGCCTCTACTGCGGCGTGAACCACCTGACGTTCATCACGTACTTCACGCGCGGCGGGGAGAGCCTGTGGCCGCTGGTGGATGCGAAGCTGGACCAAACCCCGCCCGAGGACAACCTGTTCGCCTGGGAGCTATACCGTACCCACGGCGCCTTCCCGGCGGTGCTCGACCGGCACATCACGGAGTTCTACTCGCCGCGCTTCTCCTCAGGCGCGTACTACGGCAAGCAACTCGGCGTGGACGTGATGGACATCCTGAACGTCATCCATGGTGGCGATGACCGCTACGCGAAGATGCAGGCCCAGGCAGAGGGGCGCGAGCCGCTGGAGGACAGCCTCTTCCAGCGCGCCCTGGGGGAGCACGAGGCGCTCATCCCGATCCTGGAGTCGGTCTTCGCGGACCGCCAGCAGCTCTTCCCGATGAACGTGCCGAACCAGACCGTGCCGCAGATTCCCCCCGACTTCGTGCTGGAGATACCAACCTGCGCCACGCGCTCCGGCTGCGTGCCCATCGCGCTGCCGCCCCTGCGCCCCGCGCTGGCGGCCACGATCACCCGTGCTCTGTACGGTGTGGAGATCACCGTCGAGGCCGCGCTGACCGGCGACCGGCAGACGTTCGTCGAGGCGCTGCTGTATGACGGTTGTGTGCTGGAGCAGGCCAGGGCCGAGGCGTTGGCCGACGACCTGCTGGCGGCACACAGGGCACATCTGCCACAGTTTGCCTGAGGTCGCGTCAGTGTTCTGCCGGCTCCCGCCCACGGCTACGTACGGTGGCCCCTTGGGGGCGAGGGGCGGCGTGGGGATGGGTGGTGCCGTGTTCCGTGGGCTCCCGCCCACGGCTACGTACGGCGGCCCCTTCGGGGCGTGGACGATGCGAGGTCGTTGCCGTCGGCCGTTCGGCGCCGAAGGCGCCCGCGTTTGTAGCTGTGGGCGGCAGCCCACGGTTCGGGTCCCGTCCGTACCGCTCGGCGCGCCCCGCAGGGGCCGCCGGGTCGTTGCAGGTACTTCCAGGAGGCGACCGATGGGTGCTATCCGCTGGGCATTGATCTCCGTCATGGGTGTACTGCTGCTCTCCGGGCTGGCGATGGCAGGAAAGGAGCCGGGCATGAACCTCTACGTCGCTGCGAGCGGCAAGGACACGAACTCCGGGACGAAGGCGAAGCCCTACGCGACCCTCGCCCGCGCCCGGGACGCGATCCGTGACCTGAAGAAGGCGGGCACGCTGCCGACCGGAGGCGTCACCGTGATCGTGGGTGACGGCATCTACGAGTTGGCGGCCCCCGTGCCGTTCGCCACCGAGGACTCCGGCACCGAGGCCTGCCCCATCACGTACCGCGCTGAGCACAACGGCGCCGTGCGGCTTGTCGGTGGGCGGATTGTCCCTGGCTGGAAGAAGGTGTCCGACCCGGCGGTCCTGGCGCGGCTGAACCCGGCAGCGCAGGGCAAGGTCCAGCAGGCCGACCTGAAGGCGCTGGGCCTGACCGACCTGCAGGGGATCAACAGCGCCGGGACATACCGCTCCGACCCGGGCCTGGAGGTTTTCTTCCAGGACCAGCCGATGACGCTGGCCCGCTATCCGAATGAGGGGTACATGCACATCCAGAGCGCCCTGGATGCCGAGGGCAAGCCGAAGCCGGCGAACGCCATCGTCACAACGCCGGGGCCGAAGTTCATCTGCGACGACCCGCGCCCGGCACAGTGGGCCGACGAGCCCGAGGTGTGGCTGCACGGCTTCTGGACCTACGACTGGGCCGACTCGCGCATCCCCATGGGGGCGGTGGACCCCGCCACCAACACGATCTCGCTCGGCAAGGGCAACGCCGCGTACGGCATCCGCACCGGGCAGTGGTTCTACGCCGAGAATGTCCTGCGGGAACTGGACCGGCCCGGTGAATGGTACCTCGACCGCGCCAGTGGGATCCTGTACTTCTGGCCGACCGCCTCGCTGTCGAAGGGCCGCGTGATGGTGTCGGTCGTCCGCGACATGGTGCAGCTCAAGGACGTGGCGCACGTCACCTTCCGCGGCTTCCTGGTCGAGGCCGGGCGGGGGCACGGGTTCGTCATCAACGGGGGCAGCAATGTCCGCGTGGTGGCCTGCACGATCCGCAACATGGGCAACTGGGCCGTGCAGGTGCATGGCGGCACGAGGCACACCGTGGTCGGGTGTGACATCTACGGGACGGGCCAGGGCGGCATCTACCTCGAGGGCGGCGACCGCAAGAGCCTCATCCCCGCCGGGCACTATGCCGACAACAACCACATCCACCATACCTCGCGCTGGGACCCGGTGTACCAGCAGGCCATCGCTCTGCGCGGGGTCGGCAACAGCGCTACCCACAACCTGATTGACAACGTCCCGCACATCGCCATCGGCTTCGCCGACAATGACATGACCATCGAGTACAACGAGATCCATAGCTCGGTGTACCAATCCAACGACGCCGGGGCGATCTACACCTCGCCGCCGGACGAGACCTGGTCCATGCGCGGGCAGAAGATCCGCTACAACTACCTGCACAACATCCACGGCTTCTTGAGCAAAGGCTGCATGGGTGTGTACCTCGATGACTGCTTCTCCTCGGCGGACATCAGCCACAACATCTTCTACGACGTGCACCGGGCGATCCTCATCGGCGGCGGGCGCGACAACCTCATCACCAACAACATGTTCATCAACTGCGCGCTGGCCTTCAGCATTGACGCGCGCGGTCTTGGCTGGGCCAAGGGCGTCGGCACCTTCGCCACCAAGGAGCTACTGGACCTGAAGTACAAGGAGCCGCCGTGGTCCACGCATTACCCCGAGTTGCTGGGCATCCTCGAGGACGAGCCGCTGGCCCCCAAGGGGAACGTCGTGGAGCGGAACATCTGCTGGGGCGGCCCGTGGGGCACCACCGAGGCGCGAGTGCGCGACCTGGTGAAGGTCGAAGACAACCTCATTGACGTGGACCCGCTATTCGTCAGCAAGCCCCCGGCCAGTTTCGCGCTCAAGCGCGAGTCGCCGGCCCGGAAGATCGGCTTCCGCTCGATCCCCTTCAGCCGCATCGGGGTGTACGAGAGCCCCGACCGCGCCTCGTGGCCAGTGACTTCCACGCTGCGCCAGGACGCGCCGCCGCCTCCGCCGAAGCCGAAGCCCGTGCGCCAGGCCGGCGCGGCGCCGCTCTTCAATGTGCCCCGCGTGGCCGGCACGATCACCATTGACGGCGCCCTGAAGCCAGAGGAGTGGTTCGGCCTCGACCCCGCGAAGGGCGTGATGGTGCAAGAAGGCTTCGCGGGCGAGAAGGTTGCCTTCCCGACCAAGGCCTGGCTGGCCTGGGATGACGAGGCCCTGTACATCGCCTTCGACAACGCGGTGCCCAAGAACGTCCCGATGGTCCGCGAGGCCACGTGGGGCGGCAGCGACGCCATCGAGGTGGCGCTGAGCAACCCGGCGCAGGGCGCGAAGGCCCCGATCATCGTGCTGCGCGGCTACACGAACGGGACACTGGAGTCCAGTGAGGAAGCCGGGGCCCCGTCGGCGGTCGCCAAGAAGGCGGCGCAGGGCGTGCAGTACAAGGCCACAGTCATTGACAATGGCCGGTGGGTGGCTGAGATGCGCGTGCCCTTCGCCTCGCTGGGTGTCAGCCCGAACGCCGACACGCGCTTCCCGCTCAACCTGTCGGTGCGGAAGCAGGGCGACGACCAGTGGGTCGAGTGGCGCAGCACGGGCAACTGCACCTGGGAAGTGTCGCAGGCCGGGCTCATCAGGTTTGTGCGTTGACGTTGGAGCGCGGACTTTCCAGTCCGCGCATTGCCTAGCGGGCTGGAAAGCCCGCGGTCCAGGGAACACCAATGACCTCCAAAGAACGCTTCATGGCCGCCCTGAACTTCGAGACACCTGACCGTGTGCCGATGCTCGGGGGCTTCTGGGCCGAGTGGGTCGCGATGTGGCGGCGCGAGAAAGGCCTGCCGGACGACGCCAACGTGGATGACGCCTACCAGGTGGATGACTGCATTGTGGTGGGCGACGAGACGCCGTATCCGACCCGCGCACGGGAGCTCAAGCGCGAGGGGGAGTTCATCTACAGCCTGGACGGCTGGGGCCAGACAAAGCGCACACGGCAGTCGGCCAGCTACTTCTACGAGCAGCTCGAATTCGCGTACGACGACGCAGGGAACCTCAGATACGGTGACTTCGACCCGGTGGACTTGCCCCAGCGCTGGGCCGGGTATGACGCGCATATCGAGCGCCTCAAGGAGCGCTACTGCGTCTTTGCCAAGACCGGCGGGCCGTTCATCCGAACGTACTTCATGCGCGGCGAAGTGCCGTTCCTGATGGACATGGCCGCCGACCCCGCCTTCGCCGCCGAGATCGTGATGCGCACCGCCCACCACCTCACGGCCATCGGATTGGAGGAACTGCGGCGCTGGGACCTGTACGACACCGGCGTGTGGATCTTCGACGACATGGCCTCCGCACAGAGCCCCATGTTCTCGCCCCGGGCCGCCGAACAGATCCTCATGCCCGCATGGGCGCACATGGTCAGCGCCTTCAAGGCGGCCGGTGCGGCCAAGGTCTGCCTGCACAGCGATGGCAACATCATGCCGGTGCTGGACCTGCTCGTGGACTGCGGCTTCGATGGCATCAACCCGGTGGAGTACCGCGCGGGGTTGGACGCGGTGAAGCTGCGGGCCAAGTACCCGAAGCTGGCGTTGCTCGGCGGGCTGGACAATGTCCACATCCTGCGCGACGGCACGCCCGAGCAGATCCGTGAGCACACCAGGTACATCCTCTCAGCCGCGCCGGGCCTGGCGCTCGGCACGCACTCGGTCGGCCCGGACATCCCGGTGCGCAACTGGGACATCATGTTCGAGACGTGGCAGGAGTTCGGCCACAACTGACGCGACGTCGGAGGGACGCCATGCGGCACGTTCTGTTCTGCCTGCTGATCGTGCTGGCGGTGGGGGTCGCGCACACCGAGGTGACGCCGGTCGTCACCTTCGACCAGGCGCCCGTCGGCACTGCCCCAGACGGGTGGAAGCTGCGTGGCTCGAACGGCTATGCCTCGAAGATGGCGGTGGCGGAGTGCGAGGTCGAGGGGCGGACGCGTCGCTGCCTGGAGGTTGAGTACAACTTCGAGGCGGAACGCAACCCGCACGGTCTGAACCCGGGCGCGAAGACGGTGGTCATCGGCGCGTGGCTGAGGCTGCCGGAGAACACGCGGCGGCTGCGCGTGACGCTCGAAGGCGACGGCGCGGATCACGGCCTGGTCGTCGGCGTGGGGGAGGCGGCGGAGTGGTTCAACTTCCCGGCCGGCACGGTGGACTGGCGCGGCTGGCAGATCGCCGAGGTGGACCTGGGCGGCCAGTACCGCGACAACGGCGGTCGCGGCGCGAATGGCCGTCTCGACCCGCCGCTGTATCTGGCGAGCGTGAACCTGCTGCAGAACCCGCAAGGGCCCGCGCGGGGGACCGTGCGCCTGTTGGGTGTGGAGGCCGTGACGGGCGCGCCAACACCGGTGGACGACCTGCGGATCATGCTGTGGGACAGCGCGGCGACCGGCGTCGTCAGCACCGATGCGGTCGCGCAGGCGACGCTGCGGATCGCCAACCCGAGCGCGCAGGATGTGAGCGGCACTGTCGCCTGGAAGATCACCTCGCCGGACGGGTACAAGACCGACGGTGCCAGGGACTGCGCCGTGGGGGGCGGGAAGATCGAGCACCTCCCGCTGACCGGCCTGCCGGAGCGCTGCTCGTACTATGCTGTGGACGTGCGCTTCACCGCCGGCGAGGCGCGCCAGGACAAGCGCCTCAGTTGCGTCGTCGCCCCGCCCGTGAAGGCCTCGGCACGGCTCCGGTACGGCCTGGGCGTGTTCGGCGCGAAGCCGAGCCTCGACAGCCGATGGCTCCAGCCGCTACGTGGCCTGGGGGCCGACTGCACGGTTATCTCCTGGGCCACAGCGAAGCCGACCGACACAGCGGACGGCGGCGGCCTGGACGAAATGGTGTATGAGGCCAGCCGCCTGGGGCTGCAGCCTGTGGGTTGCGTGGGACTGACGGCCAACGACCTGAGCGCCGCCGTGGCGGCCCTGCCTGCCCTGCAGCAACTGGCGACGCGCTATCGCGACCACATCACGCTGTGGTCGTGCCCGTGGCTCGATGATCCCGACCAGATGGGCCAACTGGCGAAGCTGGTGGCGCCCGATTTGCGCCAGCGGCTCGGCCATCCGGTGGCGGTGCTGCCGACAGCGGCGGCGAACCCGTGCCTGTGGGGCGCGATGCCCGACCTTCTTGCGGACGCCGCCGGCGTCTTCTGCGACACGCTGGAGATGAACGTGGGCGCGCCGGCCGAGTGGCCCCCCGCCCGGCTGACCGCCGTGGCGCACGAAGCCTACGGGGGGCGCATGATGCAATGGGGCGGGATCGTCAACCGCGATCCTGGCTTCACCGGCAATGCTCAGCCGTCCGTCGCCGAGCGGCAGGAACGCGACGCGCGGGGGCTGGCGGTCACGCTGCTGGAGTGGTCAGCCGCGGCGCCGTCGGGCGACACGCTGCTGTGTCCGGTGGTCAATGCGCCGCTGTCAGTAGCGGGCCACGAGAGCCGCCTGTTCAGCGAATGGAGCCATCCGCTGCCGGCCGCGGCGGCGTTCGCGACGATCGCTCATCTGCTCGGCAACGCGACCCCCGGAGCCTCGGAGACCAGGGGTGACTATCGCGTGCAACGGTTCGCCACTCCCGACGGGCCAGTCGTTGCCGTGTGGCCCGAGAAGCCTGAGCCGCAGCCGCTGACAGTGCGAGTGAAGGCAACGGGTCGCACCTGGCGCATTCACTATCTCGGGGCGCGGGAGGCCCTGCCGCCGGGCGAGACTGCGGTGGCGCTTGGACGTGAACCCGTGTACCTCCAGGGCGAGTGCGAGACTGCGCCCTGACCGCCATTCGGTCGCACGAAAGGAACGCCAGCATGCTTGAGCGCCTCGCGTGGGTAGCCATCGCCGTACTCGTCCTCACCTCCTCGGCCGTTGCGCAAGTGAAGTGGCAGATCGGCAAGCCCATCGTCACGTACTACGCCGGGCCCGACATGACCGACGCCACCGCGCAGCAGATGGCCGCAGGCAACTTCAACGTCGTGTGGTGCAGCGAGAAGCAACTCGACACCGTGCACAAGCACGGCCTGCGGGGGATGCTGCGAGACGGCCTGCTGAACCCCGCGGTGCTCGAGGATGCCGGCAAACGCGCGCAACTGGACGCACTCATCGAGCGCGTGAAGGGCCACCCGGCACTGTACTCGTACTACCTGATTGACGAGCCCAACGCCTCGCGTTTCCCGGAGTTCGGGAAGCTGGTCGCGTACCTGCGCGAAAAGGACCCGGCCCGTATGGCCTACATCAACCTCTTCCCGACATACGCGAGCAACGAGCAACTCGGCAACAAGGGCGATGTCGTCACGGCGTACCGGGAGCACCTGCAGCAGTTCGTGGACATCGTGAAGCCGGACCTCATCAGCTACGACCACTACCACTTCACGGCCAATGGCGACAGCAAGCAGTACTTCCTGAACCTGGGCCTCATCCGTGAGGCAGCGTTGCGGGCGGGGGTGCCCTTCCTGAACATCGTCCAGGCCTGTAGCTGGCACCCGTCCATGCGCATCCCGCACACGAACGAGGTGCGCTGGCTGGTGAACACCTCGCTGGCGTATGGGGCGCAGGGCATCTCATACTACGTGTACGCCCATCCCGGCCACCTGGGCGCCCTGGCCACACTGGACGGACAGCCCACGCCGCTGTACTACGGTCTCAAGAGCGTGAACCACGACTTTGCGGCGATGGCGGCCGAGCTGCAGCCGCTGACCTCGCTGGGCGCCTACCACGCGAACGTGGCGGAGCTGCCTCTGGGCGCCACGGCTCTGCCGGCGAACGCTCCGCTGCGCGTAGGCGCGGACGTCGCAGACGCGCCCCTCCTCATCGGTGCCTTCGGCCCGCGGGGCGGCGCGGCGACACACTTCGTCGTTGTGAACCTCGACTATGGCAAGCCCCTGCAGACGTCGCTCACTGCTGACGCTCCGCTGACGGGCCTCAACCCGGCCACCGGCCGCTGGTCGGCCCTGCGCGGCCCGAAGCTCCGCCTGGAAGCGGGTGGGGCGAAGCTGCTCCGAATCGCAAGGTAGGAAGGGAAGCTAACGATGGTGCTCCGTCCCGTGCAGTTCCCCGTGCAGGGCTATCTGCCGTGCTCGAACGAGGCAGTCGTGCGTGAGCCGGCGCGTGATCTGCCGGTGGTTGCCGACGTGGATGTGTGCGTCCTGGGCGGGGGGATGACCGGCGTGTGCGCCGCTGTGGCCGCTGCCCGCGCCGGGGCCTCGGCGCTGCTGGTGGAGCACTACGGCTTCCTCGGCGGCATGGCCACCTCCTCGATGGTGCTCATCTGGCACAGCCTCTATGGCATGGACCGGAAGACGAAGGTAATCGGCGGTCTGCCCGACGAGATCATCGCGCGTCTGCGAGCGATGGAGGGCATCTACAACGCGAGTGAGGGCGACACCGCGCACTGGGTCGTTGACGCCGACAAGACGCGCTTCGTGCTGGATGACTTCGTGCTTGCCGATGGGGTGAAGCTGCTGCTGCACAGCCGCCTGGCCGGGGTGGTCCGCGATGGCCGGCGCATCACGGCGGCGTTGGTGGAGACCAAGAGCGGGCGCGGGGCGATCCGTGCGCAGACGTACATTGACTGCACCGGCGACGCCGACCTGATCCGCTTCGCCGGCGGGCAGACCGAGGTGGGGGACAGGGACGGGGGATGCCAGGCCCCCTCGCTGTGCTTCCGCCTGCGCCACGTGGACCAGTCACAGACCGGCCTGGACACCGTACAGGCGAAGCTCTACGCGCTGACGATGGACTACAACGGCGGCAAGTACCCGCCGCTGCTGTGGGGCGTGCGCTGGCCCGGCTGTGGGGATGTCATGCTCGCCGGCACGCGGGTGCTGAACATCAACTCCGCCGACGCGCTGAGCCTCACCCGCGCCGAGATCGAGGGCCGCTACCAGTTGCGGTGGTTCCTGCGTGAGACACGCAAGTTCCCCGGCTGGGAGCAGGCGGAGTTGGTGGCGATGGGGGTGCAGATCGGCCTGCGCGAGAGCCACCGCATCCTCGCCGAGCACCAACTACAGCGCGAAGAGGTGCTCGATGGTGTGCGCTTCCCGGACGCGATCGGGCAGGGCACATACCCGGTGGACATACACAACCCCTCCGGACCGGGCATCGTCTTCGAGCAACTCGACGGCCTCCGCCGCGAGGTCAAGGGCGACCGCACGATGCTCCAGGACCGCTGGGACGGCGCCGCACCCGACGCTCCGACGCGCGACACGCTGTGCTACCAGATCCCGTATCGGAGCCTGATCCCGCTGGACTTCGACAACGTGCTCGTCGGGGGACGCTGCTGCGGGGCGACGCACGAGGCGGCCGGCGCCATTCGTGTGATGATCAACTGCATGCAGACCGGCCAGGCCGCCGGTGTGGCGGCGGTACTGAGCACCGGCGATGTGCGTGGGGTAGAGGTCGGGGCGTTGCAGGGGAGGCTGCGGGAGTTGGGGATGCCGCTGCTGTAGGGCGGGAGGGGTCAGCCCCCGCCCCTACCGGCTAAACCGGATGTCCAGGACATCCCCATCCTTGACGATGTACTCCTTGCCCTCCAGCCGCACCAGCCCATGCTTGCGGCATTCGGTCAGCGAGCCGTACTGGTCCAGGTCGGTGAACGCCACGGTCTCGGCGCGGATGAACCCGTTCTGCAGGTCGGTGTGGATCTTGCCGGCCGCCTCGGGGGCCGTCGCTCCCTGGTGCACCGGCCAGGCATGGACTTCCTTCTCCCCGGCCGTCAGGAACGTCACCAGGTGCAGCAGGTCGTACGCCGCGCGAATGAAGCGATCGCGCGCCGAGGCCTCGAGGCCGTAGTCGGCCAGGAAGTCGACCTGCTCCTCGGGTGGGAGTTGCGCGATCTCGATCTCCAGCGCAGCGCAGAAGTTCAGGTGCGGCAGGCCTAGCTCATCCGCAAGCTGGACAGCCCCGGCGGCCTTCCCGCCCTGCAGATCGTCCTCGCCGACGTTGCACGCCACCAGCAGCGGCAGCGCCGTGACCAGCGTCATGCCCGACAGCAGCTTCTGCTGGTCGGGCGTCAGCCCCATCTCGATGACCGGCTTGCCGGCGCTGAGCGCGGCGTGCAGTTTCTCGAGCAGATGCGCCTCGTTGCTCCCGCGGTCCTTTTTGGCGCCTTCGGCGATGCGGTCCAGCCGTCGGCCCACGATGTCCAGGTCGGCCATCGTGAGTTCGAGCAGCAGCGTCTCCAGGTCCCCGCGGGCGTCGAGGGGCGAACCCGTGTGGTCGAGGTCGCCGAAGCACTGCAGCACGATGGCGAAGGCATCGGCCTCCTGCGCCAGGCGCGACAGGTGCTTCTGGACCTGCTGGCCGCCGCCGCCACTCTCGATGGGGTCGGTGTCCACCAGCATGATCTCGGCGTATGTGATCTTGGGGGGATTGTAGATCTCTGCCAACCGCAACAGGCGCGGCTCGGGCACCTGGACCGCGCCGACGCGCTCACCGGCGCCGGAGGGTTGCGGCGGTAGCCCCGTGAGGGCCGCGAAACATGAACTCTTGCCACTGCCCGGCAGGCCAATCAAGCCGATCTTCATGGGGTCCTCCTCAACACCGTGGTGGGGGTCACGGACGTCGGCGCGCCTTCGTGCTGGCGTGCGTGGGAGCGGTCACCGACCGCGACGCAGCACGGCCTGGATGTCCTCTTCGCTCACCGGCCCAACCCGCAGCACCGCCGGCGGTTGCACCGTCAAGTCCACCACCGTGGACGCCTCTCCGCCCGGGCACGGCCCGCCGTCCACGATGAGGGCCACCGCCTCCCGCAGCGCGGACGACAGCGCGGACACACTCGTCGCGGGCGCTTCACCGGCCAGATTGGCGCTGGTGGCGACCACGGGAAGGCCGCAGGCCGCCAGGATGGCGCGCGTGAGCGGCAGGTCGGGCACACGCACACCCACCGTGTCCCGCCCGCCCGTCACCAGGGGTGACACTTGCGGCAGCCTGGGGAGCACCAACGTCACAGGCCCGGGCATGTATGCGGTGGCCAGTTGCTGCGCCTCGACAGTGACCCGCGCTACCTGCGACAGCATTGCCGGGTGCGGCAGAACGATCGGGAGCGCCTTGTCCGACGCACGGCCCTTGGCCTCGGTGAGCCGTTGCAGCGCCGCCTCGTCGTCGGCGCGGCAGGCGAGGCCGTAGACCGTCTCGGTAGGCAGGATGACGAGCTTCCCTGCGATCAGGGCCTGCGCCGCCACAGCCACAGCGTGCGGGTCCGGATCCAGGGGATCGCTGAGCAGCACCTCAGCGGACATGGAGGATCACCACGCGCTCGATGCCGGAGAGGTCGGGCAGGATCTCGACCTCACCGAAGGGCGCGAACATGTCGGCGACATCGGTCTCCTGGGCATAGCCGACCTCGACGCCGAGCAGGCGGAGGTGGGGCAGGCGGCCGATCTGGTCGGTGAGCACCCGGTAGCCTTCCAGCCCGTCGCGCGCGGGCGAGGTGACCGCTACCCGCGGCTCGGCGTGGACTTCGGGGTCGAGCATTCCCATCTCATTGGGGCGGACATACGGCGGGTTGCACACGAGCACGCCGACGCGGTCCGCCAGCCCGGACGCGAACACGGGCTCCAAGTACGAGCCCGCCAGGAGCGTCACGCGCTCTGCGAGGCCGAGGAAGCGCGCGTTCTCTCCGGCCAGCTCCACTGCGGGCTCCGAGATGTCCGTGAGAACGACGCGCAGGCCGGGCGTGCGGGACGCGAGAGCCAGGCCGATGCCGCCGGCGCCGCAGCCGATGTCGGCCAGCAGCTCCGTCGGCTCCAGGCCGACTTGCGGCAGGCGCTCCAGCACGGCCTCGACCAGCAACTCCGTCTCATGGCGCGGAACCAGCGCCCGGTCATCCGTGCGCAAGTCCAGGCCGGCGAAGTACGTGGTGCGGGTGACATAGCGGAGGGGCATGCGGCCCTGGCGCAGGTGCAGCAACTCGCGGATGAGACGCTCCTCGGACGGGGCCAACGGGTCGCGCAGCTTCAGGAGCACGTCATTGGGCCGCAGGTCCAGCACGTGCGCCATAAGGACCCGCGCATCGTGGTCGGCCTCATTCACACCGGCCGCCGCTAACGAAGCGGCGCCCTCCTTGTAGAGCGCGCCGATGGTGGTGGTCATTGCGCAAGCTCCTGGAGCTTGCGTTGACGCTCGTCTTCCGCAAGCGCTTCGAGTAGTTCCCCGATCTCCCCGGCCAGCAGCACCGGCAAGTTGTGCAGCGTCAGGTTGATGCGGTGGTCGGTCAGGCGATCCTGGGGGAAGTTGTAGGTCCGGATCTTCTCGCTGCGGTCGCCGCTCTTGACTTGCTCCTTGCGCGTCTTCGCCAGTTCGGCCGCCTGCTGCTGCATCCGCATGTCATACAGCCGGGCGCGCAGCAGGCGTAGCGCCCGCTCCTTGTTCTGCCCCTGCGAACGCTGGTCGGAGCAGGCCACCGTCAGCCCCGTAGGCCTGTGGGTGACGCGCACGGCCGTCTCGTTCTTCTGCATGTGCTGGCCGCCGGGGCCGCCGGCGCGGAAGTTCTCGAACTCCAGCTCGCTCGGGTCCAGCTCGACGTCCACTTCCTCGACCTCGGGCAACACCGCGACCGTGGCGGCGGAGGTGTGGATGCGGCCCTGCGACTCGGTAACGGGCACGCGCTGCACGCGGTGGACACCGCTCTCGTGCCGGAGGGTCCCGTAGGCGCCGCGCCCGCGGATCTCCAGCACGGCCTCCTTGTAGCCGCCCATCTCGCCCAGCGTCGCGTCGGCGAGCTCTGTCTGCCAGCCGCGCAGCTCCGCGAGCTTCAGGTACATGTTCAGCAGGTCGCCCGCGAAGAGCGCCGCCTCCTCGCCGCCGGTGCCCGCGCGGATCTCCAGGACGGCGTTCTTGTCGTCCATGGGGTCCTTGGGCAGGAGCATCTTGAGCAGCTCGTGCTCCAGGTGCGCCACCTTCTCGGCGGCTTCCTGGCCGGAGGCTTCGAGGAACTCGCGCATCTCGGCGTCCTCGGTTTCGGTCAGCAGTGCCTCGGCCTCGGTCTGGTCGGTCTGCGCCTGCTTGTACTCGCGGTAGGCGCGCACGAGCGGCGCCAACTCGGAGTGGCGGACGGATAGATCGCGGAAGCGGTTCTGATCGCTGAGCACGGTCGGATCACTGAGCTGTTGCTCCAGCTCAGACAGCTCCTTGACCATGCCGGCGAAGGTGATGTCGAAATCCATGGTGGGTCGTGCCTATTCGGCGGCGGCGACAGCCGTCGCGGGTGACTCCGGGGACAGCTTTCCGTCCATCGCGGCGCCCAGGGGCGCCGGGAAGCCATCGGGCAGCGGGACCTCGGGCGCCACGGTGGACAGGGCGTAGATGGCGACGCGGATCTGCTCCTCGCTCGGGTGACGAGTCGTGAGCCGCTGCATGAGCAGGCCTGGCTGTGCCATGGCCCGCGACAGGAGCGAAGTGCGGTGCCGCCCGCCGTAGCGGATGATCTCATACGCGATGGCCGCCACGATCGGGATCATCAGGATGCGCAGCAGCATGAGTTGCCACATCACGTCCGGGTACGGCAGTACCGCCCCGACGAGGATCTTCACGACGATGAAGACCAGCAGGAAAGCCGTGCCGCAGCGCGGATGCAACGGGCTGTAGCGCCGGCAGTTCTCCAGCGTCACCGGCTCGCCGGCCTCGTAGCAGTTGATCGTCGCGTGCTCGGCCCCGTGGTACTGGAACAGTCGCCGGATGTCGGACATGGCCGAGATGCTGGCGATGTAGCCCAGGATGATGCAGAGCCGCACGACGCCCTCGATCAGGTTCTTGACCAGGTCGCTGGGGTCGTGCAGCAGCAGCTTCACCAGCGCCGCCGGCAGGAGGATGAAGAGCCCCAGGCCGATCAGCATGGACGGCAGCAACGCCAGCCAGATCGCCCACCCCATGTCCGACTGCTTCTTGGGCGGCTTCTGGTGCTTGCCCTCGGCCTCGGCCTGTGCGGCCTCCTTCTCGGCGGCCTCGCGGTCCAGTTGCTGCTGCTCCTCCACGAGCACGTTGAAGGAGAAGATGAGCGACCGGAGCCCGAGCATGAGCGTGTCCACGAGCGCCACGTTGCCGCGCACCAGCGGCCACTTCGCCCAGCGGTGCTTGTGGGTAAAGTCGAGGATCCGCTGGGATATGACACCGATGGTGCCATCCTTGCGCTGGACCGCGGCGCCCCACGAATCGGTGCCGCGCATCATGACGCCTTCCATGATGGCCTGCCCGCCGTAGAAGTGCTTTTCCTCAGCCATGTCCTGACCTGTCGCGGGTGTTGCGAACAATGGCCCAGGCCGCGAGGGCCTGGGCCACCAGTGTGCGAGGACGAGGGCCGCTACTTGTTCTGGTAGCGGTCCTGCAGCTTGTAGCGCTTGATGAACCGCTCGACGCGTCCCTCGGTGTCCACGATCTTCTGGGCGCCGGTGTAGAACGGGTGGCACTTGCTGCAGATTTCCACGCGGAGCGTGGGTTTGACCGAGCGCGTGGCAAAGGTCTCGCCGCAGGCGCAAGTCACCTGGCACTCCTGGTAGTTCGGGTGGATGCCTTCCTTCATGAGTCTTCTCTCCTGGCTGCTATCTCAACGGGTTCCCGTGTGTTCGCTGACGGCAAACAGGCTAAAAGTATATCACGTTCTGCGCCGGTCAGCAATGCCTGAAACGGCTGTCCATGAGACGGCTGTCCGCACACCCCTACCAGATAGCGATCTGCGCCCAGGGGATGCGGCTGAGGGTGCCGGGGCCGGTCCAGCAGCCACCGGCGCAATGCGGCACCCACACATCGAAGTTGGCGTTCTCGCCCCGCGCCCGGCAACCGCTGTTCACGTGGACGGCACCGCCGCGGTCGCAGACCTTCTGCAGGCCGTCGCTGGCAAGCCAGACGAGGGCGTGCATGGGGATGTTGCGCGAGGCGGCGCAGATGCCCTCGCGCACCGGGCTGCCATCGGCGCAGGTCGTACCCGAGCAGGACGGGCAGTAGGTGGTGCGGCGCGCGACGCCCTGCACGGTGATCTTGTGATCCAGGACCACCCGGTAGGCGTCCAGCTTCCACTCCGGGGTGTCGGGCCATTCGTTGAGTGCGAGCGCACGGTACGCGATCCGCTGCAGCGGGTCGTCTGGGATCGTCGTCGGCAGGTTCGTCATGGGGAGGGTAGTCCGTGAGCCGGCCACCGGCGCAAGTGGCGCCGGTGGGGCCTCCGGGCCGCCTGCCAGCGGCAGGGCGGCCATCATGGTCATCAGTACGTACTGCATGTCTTGCTCCTTTGTTTGCTCTAGCAGTTGTTCCTTGAGGTGATCCCGAGGGGACGCACCCTGGAAAAGCACAAGCCGCCCGTCATGCGGGCGGCCTGCAGTCAGGCAGCCTGCGGCGCGCTAACGCGCGGCCGAAGGCTTGCGGGTGTTAATGGCGACAGACTTGGCGCCTTGGGGCTTTACGTCCTTAGGGGTCGGGCGGTAGAACGCCACGTAGCCGCCCGTCAGCTCGGTTGTGCCGAGAGTGCCACTGAGGTTCGACAGGAGCATCAGCTTGCCGCCCTGGTTGACGGCCACGCCGATGTGCTGCGAGTGTCGCGAACCGTATGTGAACGGCCAGACGAGAATGTCGCCCGGTCGTGCCAGACCGTCCTTGCGCGGAAGATAGCCGCGTTCCGGCAGGCGCTTGAGCCACTGCGCGGCGTCGCCCAGGCCCCAGCCGAGCGCTTCGCGCATGGTCCCGGCGCACATGTTGGGAATGTGGTCCACACTGGCGGTGGCCATGCGCTCGACCGCACGGGACACTTCCTGATCGCGCGGGTACGTCAGGACCAGGTTGCCGAAGATGCCGGTCTGCATCCCGGCGGTGAAGCTGTTCCGCCACTCCCGCAGGCGGGCCAGGCGGGCAGCGTTCTCAGGGCTGCTGTGGGCGGTTGCGGTCTCCCCGCTCATCTCGCCCATGCGAACCACGCCCACATACTCGTTGTCCTTGATGTCCTGGGCCCGGTCCCGCGCCGGACCGACTTCAGGCGGGACGAGCGGCAGGAGGTCATACACGCCGCGGGGACCGACCGGGCCCACCGGGGCCTCCTCCGTCGCCGGGGCCATCGCCTCGGCTGAGTCGTCGTCCACCAGCGGCGCGGCCAGGGCCAGCCACTGGAGTGAAGCGTAGGTATCGTCAGGGCAATAGCCCTCGCGGGCTGTGACGACCATCTCGACCCGTGCCAGGCCGCTCTTGGCCTCCGGCTGAATGTCGTTGACCCACCCCTCCAGCGTAACGCCCGGGTAGCTGTCAAAGCCGATGGTCACGGGCGCGCCGCGGCGGAACTTGGCGATGTCCTTGCCGGACACGTCGCTGTAGACACGGGCGAACTCGCGGTTGGCGATAGCCAGGAGGGGCTGTCCGGGCTGCACCTGCGCTCCCGGCGGCACAAGCTGTCGGACCACGAGGCCCTCGCTCGGCGCGGCCTGATCCACCCAGCGTGGGGCAGCCAGCCGCTTGACTTCGGCCGGGACCGAGGGGACTTCGGGAGCGCCCACGAGGCGACTGCCGATCGGGCGAGCCAGGCGCGGCAGGCGGCGCAACTCCGGGCGCCGCGGCTGGGTCGGCTCAGGGAAGGCTTCCTGTACGCGGGCTGCGCGAGGCGCCGCGCGCCGCACGACGCGGCGCGGGGCAGGGGCTGCGGCCGGCTGCGAGGGCTGCAGGGAGGCGCGCCGGGGCTGTGGCTCGACGTCCTCGGCCTCGTTGTCCGAGGCATCCCGGCGGTCGGCGACCTCCTGGTCGAGTTGACTCTGCAGGGCCGCCAGTCGCTGGAGCGCCGTCTCACGGGCCTGGGTCGTCTCCGCGCGCCGGCGCTCGACGCTGTGTTGCTCGTCTTCGAGTTCCTGCGCCTTCTTCTGCGCGGCCAGGTACACGTTGCGCGCCAGCACGCCCTGGTTGTAGAGGCGCTCGCGCGAAGCGGCATCATCGTGTGCCTGCTTCACATCGTCCCGTAGACGCGCCAGTTGCCCCTCCAGCTCGGCGAGAGCGTCATTGAGTTCCCCGACGCGGGCGCGGGCAGCAGTGATGTCGGACGTGGTGCGGGTGATGCGGCTGACATCGGGCGACCTGAACGACCGGGAGGCCGGTGTCTCAGCGGCAGGGGCTGCGGGGGCCAGCCCGGCGCTGGGTGCCAAGGTCGCGCGCGTCTCAGGCGTGAGCTGTGCCCGCGCCTGGGCGGGAGCCAGTGTGGCCGGAGCCGCCGCAGGCAGCGCTGGTTGCGCCGCCGGGCGGATCCCCAGCAGGCGCTGCAGCACGGTCGGGCGCGGGAAGTTAGCCGGCGGCAGCGGCGGGAGACCCGCCTGCCGCGGCGCAATCACAAAGGGGCTGGTGGCGAAGCGTGCCATCACGCTCTCGCCGATCCGCAGGTCCGACAGAATGCTCAGGTCATACAGCCGCAGCAGCGGCTGTCCCATGCGCGTGAGACCGGTCGGGTCGTACAGGTACTCCACAATGCCGGGCGTCTGGGCGCGCACGATATAGAGGGCGCTGTGGCGCATGGCGCTACGGGCGTCCACGACACCCTCGCCGATCCGCACCCGGCCCACGGGCATCCGCGCCATGCTCTGCGGCGGCGGCAGCGGCACCAGCGCCGTGCTGGGCTTCGCCGAAGGCTTGGGTGTCTGGGCGGGCCGTGTCGCCGGGGTCGGGTTGCCCCAGGCCTGCGGGAGAGCTTCCACGAGGGGATTGGACGGTACCGCCGCCGTCGCCGCGCCGGTGTCGGGCCGGGCAGGGGCAGCAGGCCGCGGCGTGGCTC
>JAJFUB010000088.1 GCA_021372615.1 bacterium
AGCAGCTGGTGCGGTTCACCGCCGCTCCGCCGCCGGCCGTGGGCTGGGCCATAGTCCTGTCGGCCCTACGACGCCGGGGCCGGCCCGCCAGCCACCGCGTGGCCTGGAGCCGCCGCCAGGAAGTCATCGCCACTCACAGGCTGGCTCAACCTGACCAACACGCCTGGCGCCAGCCCGTAGGGGCTTTCTGAACGTAACCTGAAGCGTCCGGCTGGGGGGCGGTGCTGCGCACCGCCAGCCGTCCTGCGGACGGAACGGCCACGATCCTGAGCACCACCGGCCGTCCTGCGGGCGGGAAGGCTCCCGTGGCACCTAACAGCGGCACCGACAACTGAAGAATGCACCCGCAGGCCAACGCCCCTTGCAGACTGCCGCCGTTCGGGCTATTCTGACTTCTGCATCCTGACTTCTGACTTCTTGAGGCTGCCCCATGTCTACCAACCGCGTCGCCCTGATCCAGTTCCCCGGCTCCAACTGCGAGTGGGAGTCCAAGCGCTCCGCCGAGGCCGTCGGCCTGACGTGTGATGTGTTCCGCTGGAACGCCGACCCCGGCGCCCTGACCGACTACGATGGCTACATCATCGGCGGGGGGTTCTCGTACCAGGACCGCGTGCGCTCGGGCGTCATCGCCACCAAGGCGCCGATCATGCGCACCGTGTTCCGCGAGGTCACCGGCGGGGGCAAGCCCGTGCTGGGGATCTGCAACGGCGCGCAGGTGCTGATCGAGGCGGGCCTCATCCCCGGCCTGCACCCCGGCGACGTCGAGATGGGCCTGGCGCCCAACTTTCACGACCCCGACCACCGCATCGCCGGCTTCTGCTGCCGCTGGGTGTACCTGAAGCACGCCTGCGCGCAGGGCCGGTGCGCCCTGACCAGCGAGATGCCGCAGGGCGAGGTATTCCCCATCCCCATCGCCCACGGCGAAGGGCGCTTCACCACCAGCAACCCCGACGTGCTGGCGCGGCTGGTCGAGAACGACCAGATCGTGTTCCAGTACTGCGACGAACAGGGGGAGCTCCGCGAGACCCGAGACGTGAACCCCAACGGCGCGCAGCTCAACATTGCCGGGCTGTGCAGCCCGGACGGCAACGTGCTGGGGATGATGCCCCACCCAGAGCGGGCGAGCTTCCTGCGGCAAATCCCCGGCGAACTCGGCGGGGAATGGGCGGAGCGCAAGGACGAGGCGTGGGGCGATGCGTGCGCCATGGGCAGCTCGGCACCGGGCCTGCTGGTCTTCTGGTCGCTGGCGAAGGCACTGGGCGCGGGTGTGGCGGTCTAGCGCACTGTTCCGGCCGTACTGTAGAACCCACCAGGGCAGGCGACCTCGCCTGCCCTGGCTGCTGTGGTGTGGGATGGCGTGTTGCCTTCAGGCGTTCTCGCCGCGCTCCAGGGCCACCCGCTGCTCGATGGGCCGCAGGTCCTCCACCCGGTTGATGACGCGCCCCGGGTTACCCACCACCACGACCCCCGGCTCGACGTTCTTGGTCACTACCGCTCCCGCCCCGATGAGCGCTCCCTCGCCGATGACCACGCGCGGCAGCAGCGTGACGTTCACGCCCACCCGCGCCCCGCGCTTGATCGTCGGCCCCTCCATGTACGGGGCGGCATCCTCCTGCAGGGGGTAGACATCGTTCGACGTGACGAGCCCCGGCCCGATGAACACGTCGTCCTCGATGGTCGTGTATTGCGTCACGTGGCAGTCGCAGTGGATGCGCACGTTGTTGCCGATCTGGCAGCGGTAGTCAATGAGCGAGGCGCTCCAGATGCTCACGTTGTCCCCGATGCGGTTCTCTTCGCGGATGATGACATTGTGCCCGGTCTGCAGGCCCGCGCCGATGGTGGTGCCACAGTAGATGATCGTGCCCGTGCGTAGGAAGCAGTTGGGGCCGAGGCGGAGAGTCAGGTCGCTGACGCGGCGCTGGGGGACGTAGCCGACAATGCAAGTGGGCTCGATGTGATGGTTCGGGCCGATGATGATGCCTTCATCCTTGGGTTCCATGGGGCGATCACTCCAGTGCGCGTGTTGGCGGACACTTCACCGCCTGCGTACGACACACCTGCCCCGACGCTCTGCGCGGGCCGGCGCGCCCGGCTCACTTCCCCTGGCGGAACGCGACGGGAGTCCCTGCGTCCCGGTCGACCAGGGCGAGCGCGGCCCGCGCATCCCGCAGGTGCTGCTCCAACACGTTCAGCGTCGGCAGGTGTCGCGGCTCGAAGGTCGTGGTGCGGTCGAGCGCGCTGGACTTGATGATGGTCTGCAGGCTGCGCATGCCATGCCGCAACCGGGCGGTCAGCAGCATCATCAGCACGCCGTGGTGCAGTTGCTGTACCTTGGTCTTGCCCAGTTCCCGACGGATCGCCACGGCCCGGTTGAGCAAGTAGCAGTCGCGCCCAGAGGCGGCGTGCTCGTCCACCGGGGGGACGCTCAGCACGCGCTCCAGCCGGCTGTGGAAGTCGGGCACCTTGTGCGGGATATTGACGGGACGGTCGGCCCAGCGCCCGAACTCCGTGTCACTCGTCCAGGTCCCGCCGATGAAGGCGAAGACGCACTTACCCAGTGAGCGTTGGGAGTGCCCATCCCAGAAGGCGGCGTCCTGCATGGGCATGAGGAAGCGGCTGACCCAACCGCCCTGACGACCGTCCCACAGGCAGTCGAACTCATCCCACTGCACGAAGGGGATCTTGCCCTGTAGCGACCAGCTCTGCACCTCCAGGAGCTTGTCCCGCAGGTGGTCGGGGCTGGTGAACTGCGAGACGTTGAAAGTCAGGCCCTTCAGGGCGCCGCCGACGGACTCCTGGAGCTGACTGACCAGGGTGGACTTGCCTGACCCCGGGCCGCCGAACACCGCAAAGCTGAGCACCCCCTCGCCGCTGCTCACGTGCTTGGCGATCCGGTGGCGCGTCACCAGCAACTCCTCCGCAAACTCCTGGTTGCAGATCTCGAACCGGCCCAGCGTGTACACGACGCTCTCGCTGTATTGTGCATCGGTGGCCTTCAGGAGGCCGATGGCGCTGTCGAGTGTCGGTGCGGGCGGTTCGTACGGGATGGGCAGGTCGGC
This sequence comes from bacterium, assembly GCA_021372615.1. Lineage (NCBI taxonomy): Bacteria > bacterium. The sequence continues at coordinate 3,060 of JAJFUB010000088.1, forward strand.
TTCGGCGATCTCGGGCTCGGCCAGACTGGACCGGGGGAACAGCACGCCCCGTCTGATATCCTCCTCACAGTAGCCTCGGCGCAGCAGACGCCGGACGCAGACCAGGGCGCGTCGCGTCCACCACACCAGCTCGGAGTGCTTCAACTCCCCACCGAGGACATGGCAGAGCGTGGCCGCCATGATGATCCCGGCGCCCAAGACATCGCCGGCGACACGCTGTCCGAAGCTCCCCGGCTGGTCCCCCGGGAAGACCAGCAGCGTCCCCTCCCGGCCGGGAGCGTCGTTGCCCGGCCCCAGCACCAGGGCGCCGTCATTCTCTATCTGCACCACGACGGCGTCATGCCAGCCCTTCTTCTCGTCCCACAGCGTGGGGTCGTCGCAGAGGTACTCCAGGATGCGATGGCGTTGCGTCTGCCACGCCCCCGGCATGCGCAGGCTGCCCTGGGCCAGATCCTGCGACGGGCAGAACCAGATGCCCCGCCCTCCGGCCTTGGGCTCCCTGACTCTCTTCCAGACATCCGGGAACTTGGGCGGCCCGGCCACGGGATCGTGCGTCCGGACCAGGAAGCGACGTCCGGCCAGCAGTTCGGGCAACCACTCCTGGTTCTCCCTGAGCCATCCCTGGCGGAAATCGAGCACTGCGACCGGCGTGCCATCACCCGCGAACTCCGTGAGGGGCACAGGGATACACCCGCGGCACCTCTCGCCAACCGGGATGGCCAGACCGATCTTCCATACCTGGTCTCTCCCCCTGTCCTCGGCGGGGACTCCGGTCCAGTCCTCGTCCAGACACGCGTCCGGGTCCGGGACAGGCTTGCTGTCCCGCTCGCCCTCCTTGCGCTTGCGCCGGTCCTGCTTGGTCAGCAGGTAGATCGACTCCGGCGTGCCCTCCGGCGCCTCCGCCTCACCGCGGTCCAGGCGCTCATGCGGCCCCCCGACGAGGCTGGCCACTTCCCCTCCGAGGCATTCGACCAACTGACCCGCGCCGCCGCGCACCATGGCGATCTCGAAGTCGTCGGCCTCAACCCACGTGTCACGTAGACTGGCCGGCTTGTGCGGCAGCGACCTGATGAGCACGTACTGCTCCCAACCCCAGTCCCCGGTGACCTGTATCTTGGGTGGCATCGCCATCGGTAGTCCCTCCCGGCAGCAATATCACACATCGGATACTCCTGCGTCGTATTCCGCAGCGGAGCCCTTCTACCTCCCTCCGACGGCCATTGACTCCCCCTCTCGCTTTCCCTACAATCTACGCTAAGAAGGTAGAGATTGACCATGATGCAAGTGTCCCAGAAGACCCAGTACGCACTGCGTGCCATGTTCGAGCTGGCCCGCCGGCATGGTAGCGGCCCGACGCGCATCGGCGACATCGCCGAAATCCAGGCCATCCCCCCGCGGTTCCTGGAGGGCATTCTCAACCAGCTCCGCCAGGCCGGTCTGCTGCGCTCGGTGCGCGGCGCCCGTGGCGGCTATGAGCTGGCCCTCGAGCCGTCCGAGATCTCAGTCGGGGACATGATGCGCATCATCGAGGGGCCCATCAGCCCGACCGAGTGCCTCGAGGGCAGCGACGCCGACTGTCCGCTCTATGGCTCGTGCGCCTTCCTGCCCATGTGGCGCCGTGCCGCCCAGGCCCTGGCAGCCGTGTACGACGGCACCACCTTCGCCGACCTACTCGAAGAGGATGAGCGGATGCGCCAGGGCGCGCCGCTGAACTACGTGATCTAGCGCATGACCTCCACGCCACTTCCCCCCGACTTGCTTGCCAAGCACACCGCCCTCCGGAGCGTCCTGCAGAACATGCGGAGCGTTCTGGTCGCCTTCTCCGGCGGTGTGGACAGTTCGCTGCTGCTGGCGGTGGCGCATGAGGCGCTGGGCGACCGCGCCGTGGCGGCAACCGAAGTGTCGCCCCTGTACGGCGCCGAGGAGCTACAGCGCGCGCGGGAGTTCGCCGCGAGCCTGGGCGCCCGACAGGTGCTCATCGAGGCCCGGCTGGATGACCCCCAGGTGATCGCCAACCCCCCGGACCGCTGCTACTACTGCAAGCGGCACCTGTTCGAGACCTTGCTGGGCGTGGCAGAGGAGGAGGGGTTGGCCTACGTGGCCGAGGGCGCCCATGCCGACGATCCCCACGACCATCGCCCCGGCCTGCGGGCGGCCGCCGAGTTGGGCATTCGCGCGCCCCTGGCCGAAGCCGGCCTGACCAAGCAGGACATCCGCGACCTCAGCCGCCACCTTGGCCTGCCGACATGGAACCTGCCGGCCCAGGCCTGCCTGGCCTCGCGGTTCCCTTACGGCAGCCCTCTCACCGTCGAGAAGCTGGGGCAGGTGGCGGCGGCCGAGCGGGCGCTACACGGGTTGGGGCTGGGCGAGGTGCGCGTGCGGCACTATGGGGACCTGGCGCGCATTGAGGCACCCGTGGGGGACCTGCCGCGCCTGACCGGCGAACTCCGGGCGCAGGTCGTGGCGGCCCTGAAGGCGGCCGGGTTCATCTACGTGACCCTCGACCTCCAGGGCTTCCGCTCCGGCAGCATGAACGAACCCCTCCGCCGGTAGCAGCGCGGCCCTCCAGGGCCGCAATCGCGTTACGGGCCAACGCGGAACGGGATAACGGCCTCCCCCCGTGTCTCCAACGACCCCACCCTCGCCACCACCCGCGCCTCGTGCTGTCCCGGCGCCTCGGCCCGCCGAAGGTCCTGACCGGGGAGCTCAACCATGTGGACCCGCAGACACACGGCAGGAGCACTGGTGGAGCCGACGCGGTAAGGGCCTGTTACGCAGCCCCCACGGTCGAGTCCTGGGCTGCAATCGTACTGTTGTTCGATCTTGGGATGTGCTATAATGCACGGCAATCCCGCCGCGCCTGGGAAGAAGCCACGCATGCCACACGCCCCGCTTACTCTTGCAGCGCATGAAGTGCGCATCGCCTCGCAGTATGACCCATCTGCCGAGGCCACCTTGCACCTGGGCGACTGCCTCGAGTTGATGGCCCAGATACCGGACGCCGCTGCCTCCCTGGTCGTGACCTCACCACCGTATAACATCGGGAAGCAGTACGAGAAGAGACGGTCGCTGGACACCTATCTGGCCATGCAGGCGGCCGTCATCAGGGAAGCAGTCAGGATCACTGCGCCCGAGGGCAGCATCTGCTGGCAAGTTGGCAACTACGTCGAGAACGGTGAGATCGTCCCTCTGGATGTGCTCCTGTACCCGATCTTCGCCGGGCACGGGCTTCAACTGCGCAACCGTGTGGTCTGGCATTTCGAGCACGGCCTGCACTGCACGAAGCGCTTCTCCGGCCGTTACGAGGTCATCCTCTGGTTCACCAGGACCGAGGCCTACCATTTCGATCTTGATGCAGTGCGAGTGCCGCAGAAGTACCAGTCCAAGAAGTACTTCAAGGGGCCGAAGGCCGGGCAGCTCTCGTGCCATCCCGCTGGCAAGAACCCGGGCGACCTGTGGATCATGCCCAACGTGAAGGCTAACCACCGCGAGAAGACGGCGCACCCGTGCCAGTACCCCATCGCGCTCGTTGAGCGCCTGGTGCTTGCCTTGACGAAGCCGGGCGACCTCGTCGTAGACCCCTACATCGGTGTTGGTACTTCCGCCGTAGCCGCGCTCATGCACCAGCGGCGAGCCGCAGGTGCAGACATCGTGGCCGAGTACCTGGACATCGCCCGACAGCGCATCGCTCAGGCGCTCGCCGGCACGGTACCGTACCGTCCGCTAGACATGCCTATATACGATCCATCGCTGCCCAACGGGGGACACAACTGATGCGCATCGTGGAGATGTACTCACACCTCAACGGGCACGAACACATTCTGGTTCACAAGCCTGCCATCTGGAAGGACATCGAGAACTGCGTCCGGCGCATTGATGCCGAGGCATGCCGGACCAAGATATCCAGGGAAAAGACAATGCGTGGGAAGCTGCTCTACAGCCCGGAGGCACTCAATGGTTGTTTTGGCCGCGAGCTAGCCGCGCGCGAGTGGGCAGAGTCCCGCACCTCATACTGGGTGACTCACGACCATCAGTTGATCCGCAGGACCCTCGCTCTGGCCCCCGGCGACCAGAAGCGGGCCATCGAGGAGGCAGGGCACACGCCCATCTTCTCCTACAACCAGACGGACTTCGTCAAGAACCGCATTGCCGTGGAAGTGCAGCTAGGCAAGTACAGCTTCATCGCCTATGACCTCTTCGTCAAGCACATGGCGTTCTTCGTCGGCGATGTCATTGACGTTGGTGTCGAGATACTGGCCATGAAGGAACTCCAGAGCCAGATGTCCTCGGGTGTCGGGTACTACGAGGGCGCGCTCTACGATCTCATTCGCCAGGGGCGCGGCGTCCCCGCAGTGCCGTTGGTTCTCGTTGGCATCGCGCCGTGAGCGGCGCCGTTCCCGACAGTCGTCCCCTTGTGTGAGTGAGCCGCGGTTTGCTCCTCGCCTCCTCTCGCGAGTATAATGCCTCCCAGACTATCCCCTGGAGTCTCACATGTTGCAGCAGGCTTTTGACTGTCACACCCACACCGTGCGCTCGGCGTGCGGTGAGGACATCACCGATGAGTGGCTAGGCGAGCGGGCGCGGGAGAATGGCTTCAGCTTCGCCGTCACCGACCACACGATGCACCTGTACTACGAGCGCGAAATCGCCTGGGCCATGATGAGCGAGGACGGCATCCGGCTCTTCGAGGAGCGCCGGGAGTCGGGCCGCGAGACCATCCTGCGCTACCTGGACGACCTCCGCTCCTTCGCGACGGGCAACATGCGGGTCGGCGTCGAGCTGGATGTGCTGCCCGACGGGCAGATCATGTTCGCCGACGACCTGCGCGACCAGATGGACCTCTTCGTCGGCGCCATCCACTACCTGCCCACGGTCAAGCACAAGCTGGGGCAGGAGGCCGTCGAGGAGGAGTACCGCCGGCAGACCCGGTGGCTGCTGGAGTACGGCGTGGCCGTCCTGGCCCACCCCTTCCGCGCCGTCCTGTCGGCGGGCTATGAGGCGGGCGAGGAGCTGGTGCGGTGGACTGTCGAGCAGGCGGCCCAGTATGGCACGGCCGTGGAGATCAACTCTCACAAGCCCTTCGTCGAGCACGATGTCCAGATGGTGACACTGGCGCTCGAGCACGGTCTGCAGGTCGCGTGGGGCACCGATGCCCACAACAGCCGCGAGTTCGGGCAGTTCGGCTACCACAAGGACATCATGCGGCAGGCCGGCCTCGCCGACGACGAGATGGGGGACGTGCTGTTCAGGATGTAGCCCCTGTCCATGGTACCCGCGTGCCCACGCGACAACAGATGGAGGCGCACCATGCGCACGGCCAGCCTGTTCGCTCTTCTCGTCCTCGTCGGCGCCTCACTCGCCGGCGCCGCACCGGAGGCCCTCCGCAGTAGCGCCGCCTGGGCCATCTACCCGCAACCCTCCGCCACCGACTGGCAGGCCCTCCTGACCGGCGCCAACCTGGCCGCCGGCAAGTCGGTGGACGTGCGCCCGCAGCCCAACTACACCCACACCGTGGACCCCGACGACCCCGCGCAACTGACTGACGGCGTGCTCGCCGGCGACGGCCGCCAGATGCACACCGACCGGCGCGCCGTCGGCTGGGCCTATACGCCCTATGTCCGCGTCACGGTAGACCTGGGCGCGGTGCGGCCGGTGGGGCGGGTGCTGTGGCGTCAGGCCTCGCTGAACCAGGACAACACACTCCCCCAGCAGCTCATCCTGTCGCTCAGCAGCGACGGCGAGTCCTTCCACCCCGCCCTGCGCATCAGCCAGAAGACCCACGCCGACGACAACCCGGCGGTGACGTACGAGCCCGTCCCGGGGGACACACCGGCGATCTACACCCTCGCTCTGCAGGCCGGCGCGCAGGCGCGGTACGTGCGCCTGGACATCGCCGCCCATGGGCTGGTCATCGCCGACGAGTTGGCGGTGCTCGCCGGTCCGGCAGACCTGCCGGCGCTCCCGCCTGCCCAGCCGGGCAAGCGCGAATGGCTGGACAACGTTTTCGACCGCCGCGACCAGTTCAGCAAGCTCATCGCGCCGGGGAACCTGGCCGCAGGGCTGACGCTGCGCTATGCCCCCCAGCCAGACTACCGGCTGACGACCGATGGCACCGACCCGGCCAACCTCACCGACGGGCAGTTCGGCGAGCGCACCGATGAGAAGATCTGGTTCGAGAAGCGCGCGGTGTGCTGGCAGGGGGCGCCGCTGGTCAGCCTCTTCGCCGACCTGGGCCAGGTGCAGCCCATCGCGTCGGTCGTCGGTCGCTTCCTGGGTGGCAAGGAGCAGGGCGGCCTGACCTTCCCCGACGAGCTGCGGGTGCTGCTGAGCACCGACGGCAACGACTACTACCAGGTCGTCGCCCGCCACAGGCGCGGCCTCGACGACGCCTCGGCCGAGGCCTACGACCTGCCCGAGGAGAAGGTCGCCTGGGTCCACAACTTCGTGCTGCCGGTGGGCTACCGGGCGCGTTATGTGGTGCTGCAGGCCCTGCACCAAAAGCAGTTCATCTGCGCCGACGAGGTCGCCGTCGTCAAAGGCGCCGACACCCTTCCGGACTTCACCCCGGCCGTCGGCAAGCGCGTGACCATCGTCACCAGTGGCGTGGCCTTCGAGCCGGTGGCCGTGGAACGGGTGCCCATTGCGACCATGCCCCTGCGCTGCAAGCTGGCCCTTCAGGATGCGCGGCCCGGCGAGAGCTTCGGCAAGCCCTGCAAGCTGGTGCTCGACCTGCCCGAGACCGTGCGCATGGACTCGGCGGGCTACACCCCCGGCACCGTGACGCACGCGGGCCGATCTTTCCAGCGCTACCAGGTGGACTGGAAGGGCGAGGGCACCGACTTTCGCCTCCAGAGCCTGCTGCCCGAGGGCAAGACCGACACGCTCTACACCTACGGCGACTGCGGCCAAGGCCCTGAGAACGAGCGGCAGATCACCTGGGAGTCCATCGTCATCCCGGCGGCGCGGCTGCCGAAGCGGCTGCACATGACGCTGGCCTGGGTCGGCTCGGAGGGCCTGGTGGAGACCTGGCCCGGCTACTTCGCGGCCATGAAGCACCTGGGCTTCAACGGCGTCGGGTTCTTCCCGAGGTACTGGTCGGACCAGACCAGGGACAAGAACATCGCCGCCGTCGCGGAGGCCCGCCGGCAGGGCCTGGCGATTATCCAGAACGAGTCACCCAGCGGCGCGCTGTCGGCGGACCGGCGACAACCTGAGACCCACTCGCAGTTCGTCGACGGCAAGACCGGCGACTTCTGCCCCGCGTACCGGGGCCAGTACTACCAGAAGGAACTGGCCAGCTTCGCCCAGCATGCCGTGTGGCTGCAGCCCGACCATATCTTCTACGACATCGAGGCCTTCTGGACCGGAGCGGTGCAGGAGGCCATGCGCTGCACCCGCTGCCAGGAGCGCTACCGGCAGGGCGGCTTCGCCAGTTGGGATGACTTCCGCGCCGCCATGGGTGTGGAGATGCACCGGGACATGAAGGCCGCGATTGACCAGGCCCTCGCCGCGGCGGGTCTCAAGAAGCAGATCATCTACGGCAGCTACCGCACCGAGCCGGTCACGGACCTGAACGACGGCATCTTCCGGTTCGCGGACCTGTACCCCGGCCTGCTGCAGTTGGCCATGCCCAGCCTGTACGTCGCCGGCAACGGCCAGGCGGTGGCCGACAACATCAGCCGCAACCGCGCCCGGATGCAGGCCAATGACCTCGTGCCCTGGCTGTCCACGGGCTGCTACGGCGAGTACGACCCGGTCCGCACCCGCGACCTGATCCTGGAGGCCCTCGCCAACGGCGCCCGGGGGGTGACGTACTACTGGTACGGCCACTTCGATGCCGGGCACTTCAAGTACCATGCCGAAGCGACGGACCTGGTGGCGCCCCTCGAGGACCTGTTCATGGACGGCAAGCCCGTGACCGGTCTGAAGTGCGACCATGGCAGGATCAGAGTCTGTGGCATGGGCGCGGGCAATGAGATGGCGGTGCTCGTGTCGAACTACCAGGGCGTGGCGGCGGGGACGACGGTGCAGCTCACGATTCCGGTGACACAGCGCGCCCCGGTGCGGGACATGGACAGCGGCAAGCAGATCGCGACACTGTCGCCCGGCCGCCCGCTGACGCTGCGCCTCGGCCCGCGCACCACTCAACTGCTCTATGTGGGCAGCAAGTACGCCGCAGCCGTGCCGCGGCGCCAGGAGGCAGGCCGTGGGCAGTGAGCCGCGCGTCAGCAGTGCTTTCCAGACGTTCCTGACCGAGGCCCCTGGGCATGCGCAGGCCTGGATGGCGGCCGTGCAGGCTCTGGACGGCGTCTCCGCCCTGGACGAGAAGACGGGTGAGTTGGCCTATCTGGCCGTCCTGGCGGCCCTGCGCATGGAGAGCGGCGTGCCCTTCCACGTGCAGATGGCCAAGCGGGCGGGCGCGACACGTGAGGAGATCATCAGCGCCGTGCTGGTGGGCCTGCCGGCGGCGGGGAACCAGGTCATCGGCGTACTGCCGGCGGCGCTGGCGGCGTATGATCAGGAGTCGTGATTGTCAGGGGCGAGAGATCCCCTCGCCCCATATGTCAACGGAGGAACGCCGCAATGTGTGCTCAACTACTCGCCGGTGCCGCGAAGGTCGTCATCACCCCGCCTGTGGGGCTGGACCTGTGCGGCTTTGGGGGGCGGCCGGGGCCGTCCGAGGGCGTGCATGACGACCTGTGCGCTGCCGCGCTGTACCTGGAGTCCGAACAACCTGCCCTCATCATCACCTGCGACCTGATCGGCCTGGACCGTGACTCGGTCCGCGAGGTGCGGCAGGGCATCGAGGCCGCCACGGGCATTCCCGCCGGCCATATCATGGTCGGCTGCAGCCACACCCACTCCGGCCCCGCCACCCCCTGCATCGTCAGCCTGGGCAAGACCGACCCCGACTACCTGGCGGTGCTCAAGCGCAAACTCATCGGCCTGGGGCGGATGGCGTTCGACAAGCGCCAGCCCTGCGCGCTGGGGACGCTGCGCGAGCCCGTCTCCGTGGGCATCAACCGCCGCGAGCGGCGCGACACCGGCATGACCATCGGCCGCAACGAGCGCGGCAAGACCGCCCCGTGGGTGGATGTCGTGGCCGTGGACACGATGGCCGGCGAGCCCCTGGCCCGCTACTTCGTCCACGCCGCCCACGCCGTGACCCTCAGCGGCCAGCAGATCACCGCCGACTGGCCCGGCTACGCCCAGCGGATCGTGGAGCGCATCTACGGGGACGGCTGCGTGGCGCTGTTCGGGCAGGGGTGCTGCGGGAACATCAACAGCGAGCCGCGCGGCACCTTCGAGATCGCCGAGGCCCAGGGGCGCGTCATGGCCGGGGCCGTCGTCAAGGCGGCGGAGTATGCCCTCAAGCAGCCCGAAGTCACCATCGCCTGCGACAGCATAGACCTGGCGCTGCCCTGCTTTGATCCGCCCTCGGTCGCCGAGGCCGAGGCCCAGGTGGAGGCCTTCCGCCAGACGCCGGCCAACCGCGCGGAGCGCACCTATGGCACGGACATGATGGACGCGGGCGACCTGGCGTGGTCCGAGCGCATCCTGGCGCTGTCCCGGTCGGGCGCGACGAACCTGACTCGCCCCTACGAGGTCCAGGCCATCCGCCTGAACGACTTCCTGCTGGTCGGGCTGCCGGGCGAGGTGTTCGTGGAGTATGCGCTGCAGATAGACGAGGGCGCGGCCTACGCGCAGACGGCGACCATGGCCTACGCCAACGACAATGTCGGCTACGTCCCCACGGCGGCGGCGCACGCCGAGGGGGGCTACGAGGTGACGCACGCCATCCGCTTCTACGGTGACACGATGCTGCGCCCCGAGAGCGAGACTATGATCGTGGCGGCGGCGCTGGAGCTGGGCCGCCGCCTGGGGTGAGGGGGAACCCCTGGAGCGAGATCGGACGTTGTAGTTGCTGCGACAAGTCTCCCTACTGACGCAGTGCCGGCCCCGGCTGGGAGGGGCGGGTGTTTGCCCGCCTGCCAGGCCGTTGTGGCCTTTCGGGAAGGAACGCCAGGATGAAACTGAAGACCGGGCCTCTGCTGGTTGCTGGCATGCTCATCGTGTTGGTGGGCCTGACGGTGCTGCTGACGCCGGCCCCGCCGCCGGCGACGCCGGACGCACACGACCATGAGGGTGAGCAAGAGAAGGCGGCCGACAAGCCCAAGCAGCAGGAGCCTGACAAGCCCTCGCTGGCCGAGATCAAGAAGATGGTTGCCAGCGAGGACGCGCACGCGACGTCCGAGGCCTTCGAGCAGTTGCAGGCCCTGATCGCCACCTCACGTACGCCCCAGGAACGCCAGGAAGTGGCCACCTACCTCAAGGGGCTGCTCACCGACCCGCGCGAGCAAATCCGCGCCGCCGCTGTGGGTCTGCTCACCGGCATGAAGGACGCCGAGTACCAACTGTTCACCACCCTGGCGACGAAGGACCCCAGCCCGGCCGTGAAGCGGGCCGCCATCGTGGCGCTGGGGAACTACGAGCCCGGCGGTCCGGTCGAGCAGTTGCTACGGCAGCTGGCCAAGCACCCGGACGCGGGCATCCGCGCCGTGGCGGTAGTCAGCCTCACCAGCATGCTCAGCAAGGCCGGCAAGGCGGGCAACGACGCGCTCGCGCTCATGCTGGGCCAGTTCGACAATGACGCCAGCGCCAAGGCCGCGATGGGCTTCCATGCCCAGGGCGCGGCGGCACTGCCCACGCTCTTCCAGAGCCTCCAGACGAGCCCCAGCGGTCCGGCGCGCCAGGCGGCGGCCATGTGTATCGGCCTGATCTGTGCCGGCTACAACCCCTACATTGACAAGTTCGCCAAGCAGGCGCAGGTCACGCACCGGCAGGAGTACGGGCACCGGGACAGCAATCCGGCCGGTGTCCTGCCCCTGATCCGTTGCTTGCAGACCGACCCCTACCCGGCGGCCCGCGAGATCGCGGCCCAGGGGCTGGGCTACCTGGGCGACGCACGCGCCGCCAAGCCGTTGGCCGCGGCGTTGCGCGACCCGGACGCCTATGTCCGCCGGCGCGCGGCGGCCGCCCTCATCACGGTGCCGGCCCAGTCGGTCGTGCCGGAGCTATCGGCGGCGGCCACGACGGACAAGGTAGCTGACGTACGCCGCTTCGCTGTCGAGGCCCTGGGGTGGGTCGGCGGCGCGGCGGTCGTCCCGGCCCTCAACCAGGCCACGACCGACAAGGTGGCCGAGGTCCGCCGCTACGCCGCCATTGAGCTGGGCAAGATCGGCGATCCGTCTTCTGTGGACGCGCTGTCCGCCTTGCTGGATACCACGCCCGACCCCGATGCGGACGTGCGCTGGGCCGCCGTCATCGCCCTGGGCAAGCTGAAGGACAAGCGGGCGGAGCAGGTGCTGGTGCGGGCGCTGTCCGACCCGTCGCCGCAGGTCTCCAACTCGGCTGAGCGGGCCCTGCAGCGGCTCGGGATCGCGGCCCAGGAGCAGGCAGGCTACGAGGGGTAAGCCACACGCCCAGACCGCATGACCAAACGAAACAGGGCACACCAGATGGTGTGCCCTGTGTGCTGTCGGCAGTCAGGCGTTGCTGGCGAGGGTCAGTAGGGCAGGCGGCCTCGCCTGCCCGTGCCGCGCTACTGACTTGAGGCGACCGGGCAAGACTACCCCGAGCGCTGGCCGTAGACTGTCACCCGCGGAAGCATGATCCCATTGTCACGGGTGCCGATGAGGATGCGTCCGGCATCCAGGGCCTGCGTGTCGTCATACTCCAGGATCTTGGCGTCCCACACCCACGCTGTGATCTTCGGCCCGCGCTTGCGTACCAGCAGCCGCAGCCAGTCATTGTGCTCGCCCGATTGCGGCAGACGGTACGAACACTGGGCCACGATCTGCCCCTGCCGACGCAGCACGGTGTAGGAGCTACTCACCCCGGCAAAGGCCACCTGGTAGCCGCTGGAGCCCGAAACGCCGTCCGAGCACAGCCCCAGGTAGACATCGCCGAAGCTCTCGCTGTAGCGGTTGCCGCCGGCCGGCATCATCTTGGGCGCCACGTAGATCACGGCATCCTGGTCGCCGGCATAGGAGGCCTTGGTGCTGATGAGTGCGTAGCCGCCGCTGTTGTAGCCCGAGAACCAGGCCCAGCCGGGGGTGCACGACCAGCGGCTGGTGATCTCCCACGTGCCCTGCCGCACCGCCCAGTCGGTCGGCGCGGTCTCGAAGGTGTAGTCATGCACCAGCGGGGTGGCGACCGATATGTCATCAGCGTAGATCAGGCTGCCGCCCTGATCCAGACCCAGGCAGTCCAGGTTGGGCACCGGCTGCGGGTCGTTGTAGACGGCCACCGGCTGGTGATCCACCTCCACCATGAGCTGCAGCCCCAGCCGGATCAGGCCCACCGAGAAGGACTGCCCCGGCGTGACCTTCGCCGTGGCCCTGGCCACCGGCTGGCCCAGCCTCTGCAGGACCAGCGGCACCTCGCTCGCCGCCCAGTTGCGCGCCACAGTCAGGGTGTAGCCGCTGTCCTTACGGTCTTCGCGGGCCAGGTACAGCGCGGCGCGCGTGGCCCCGCCGGACTGGGGGTGCAGGCCGACCTGGAGATTGAAGTCCCCCGGCAAGTAGGCGCGATGCCAGAAGCAGTTGAGGTCGCCCGCATCAGGCAGCCACGCGCCCGTGCGGCCCGCCCAGGTGTGGCGGTCAATGATGCCGGCGAAGGAGGGCGTGGGCACGTCCACCAGTTGCTCATCCGGCTCGGTCTGCGCGGCGGAGAAGTTGCGGAAGCAGGCGGACCGCATGCCCCGGGCGTACAGGCCCACCAGGCCGGTGCGGTGGCCCGGGTCGAGGACATCAACGATGCGCTGGCCGTCCACGGCCGCTCGCAGGCGCCCCTCACGCACCTCGGCCTGCAGTCGGTGCCAGCGGTTCGTGTCGCCGGCGACGGGCTTCTCGACCAGGATGGCGCCGGGGTCGCCGTGACGGTACAGGCGCAGGCGCAACTTGCCGCCCTCGTTCATCAGTGCCATGAGGTAGTAGGTGCCGGTGTCCACATAGCGGAAGTGCAGGCCGGCCGCGGCCGCCTGGCCAACCTTGACCTCCACCTGGGCGGCGCAGTCTCCGCCGCTGGAACCCCAGGCCGGGAAGGCTCGGGCGCCCCTACTGCCCGAGGCCAGCAGCCCCTGGTCGTCCAGCCGCCAGTCGCCCTGCACCACCATGAGCTGACTGACGGGCGTGCCGTTGAGGGCCGCGGCGGTCCAAGGCCGCACCGCGATGTCGTCGAAGTTAGCCTGCCCCTTCTCGCAGTACAGGCCGATCTGGCCGCAGAGGCTGTCGGTCTGCTGCGCCTGCACGACCACGCGGCCGTCCAGGAGCCCCTGCAGGATCGGGCCGGAGGTGCGCAGGCCCAGTCGGTGCCAGTCGCCGCGCTGAACGTCCACGGCCTCCTGGGCCAGCACCTTCGTGCCCTCCGGCAGCACCCGCGCCAGTTGCAGCCGCGCGGGCTGCTGCTCGAAGCTCAGGCGCAGGGCCAGGCAATCGTCCGGCTTGCGGACATGCGCCAACAGCGCCGCCACCGGGCCGCTGCACTTGACCGAGGCGTCGTACGCGTAGTCACTCCAGAACCACGCGCCGTTGAGGGCTAGCGCCTTGTCGGTGGCGGTGCCGACGAAGTCGAAGGGGTTGGCGCCCATCTCCGGCTTGCCCTCGGCGGCCATGATCTGCCATCTGCCCACCGGCTGCTGCCACTCGTCTTCCGTGCTGCTCTCGCGCATGAAGTCATCTTCGAAAAAGACCTGGTCCAGCGGCTGGTACCGGGGATCCTCCAGGCCCTGCACGGCCAGCGCGCCCTCCTGGGGCACGCCGTCGCACGCGCGCAGCACCACTCGGCCGTTCGCGGCCACTGAGAGCGCCCCGAAGCGCCGCATGACCAGCACGTCCAGACTGCCCGACGGCAGTGTGCCCGTGGCCACGGTCGTGGCCTTGCCTCCCTCCTGACGCTGCAGGACGGCCTTGCCCTTCTCCAGCGTCAGCTTCCGTGCCAGGGTCGGCGACCAGTACGAGACCAGCACTTGCCCGGCGCCGCCGGCCGGCAGCTTGCCGGTGAGCGCGAAGTCGGTCAACTCATCGGCCTCGGCGAGAGTCTCAAAGCCCGCGGGCGGCGCGACAGCCTCCCCGGCGGGGCTGGGGTAGGCGGGTGCCGGCGTCTCCTCGGGCGGCAGCGTGACCAGCTCGTCGCGCTGCAGGGAGCCGGTGTACACGCGGTCATCCAGCTCGCCGTTGCTGAAGTAGCGGATGAGATTGACGATGAAGGGCTCGAACTGCTGCCCGCGCAGGGACAGGTTGTAGGCGATGGAGGGGGTCGAATAGATGAGCTTGCCCTGGCCGATACTGACCGCAACGATGGCCGGCGCGCCGCGTCCGTTGACCATGAAGTGACCCCGGAAGCGCGACGGGGTGTCCTCCTCGGTGAACTCAGCCAGGACCTGCACCTTGGAGCCCGCGTCCGGGACGACCGCGATGCCCTGGCCGCCCAGGCAGGAGACGACGCCCAGTTGGGGGAGGCCCCGCGTGAGCGCCGTGCCGTCATCCACGAAGCGGATGTTCGGGTAGGGCGCCGGGCCGATGCGCCGACCCGGGACCGCGGTGGCAGAGAGCGGCAGCCCGGTCTCCGCCACCACAATGCCGCCCTCGCGGATGTACTGCTCCACCGACGACCCCAGCGCCTCGCCGCTAATCCCCCGCATGCCCAGGAAGATGATGTTGTACTGCCGGAGCTTGGCCGGGTCGCTCATGTCCTGTTCGGTGATGCGCTCGCGCGGCAGGCCATGGAGGGCCAGCAGGCCCAGGTAGCCGGTGCAGAACCCGCCGCCGACGGCAATGCGCCACGGGTGGGTCTGCGCCGCCGGCACAGCCCAGGTACGACCGCCCCCCAGGCACGCCAAGATGGTGACGAACAGGAAGAATCTGCGCATCATCGCTCCCACGGATGGCTTTGCTCAGTCTGTTGCCGAGGCCTCGACACTCGTTCCGCCCCGGTAGTCCTAGAGACGCCCCCGCCCCGGCGAGCTTCCGCGTATTTCCCGCGCGGCGTGTCGCCAACCTGCCCGCCGCGTGGGGCCGCGTGTCCTCACGCGGCCAACGGATGCGCGTGTGAGGACACACGCGCCCACGCGCTCCCGCTCCCGCCGCGCCCACGCGCTTCATGCCAGCGCCCACGCGGCAGGTATCGCTCCATCCGACCCGAACCTACACCCAACTCGGTCTTCGGAGGCTCACGATGCAACGCACCCTCGGTGTGACAATCCTCATCGCCCTGCTGGCTGCCGGCGCGGCGACCGCCGCCGACCTCACCGCCGGCGGTGTCCGCCTGACGCTGAGCGATGACTTGAGCGTCACCGGCCTGGCGGTGGGCGGCAGGGCACTGCCCATCACACCGGCTCCCTTCGTGACGCTGTGGGCCACCGACGCCCAGCAGACCGCCACGGCGGCAGTCACCGGTGGCAGCCTCGCCACAGGGCTCCAGGTGAGCTTCGCCGCGGCCCGGGCCAGCGCGCAACTGCAGGCCGCGCCCCGCGGAGAGGCGCTGCACTTCCGCTGCGCGGTCAAGGGCCAGGATGGGCCGGATCGGGGCCTGATCCTGCGTTTCTCTCTCCCCGTGGACGCCACCGGCTGGCGCTGGTATGACGACATGCAGACCAGCAGCGTCATCGGGCCGGGGAAGACCTATGAGAATGTGGACGCCCTGCGCGCGTACGCCGACATGCCCGAATGGAAGGACAAGCCGGCACTGCGCATGGGGTACGCCAACCGCAACTTCTGCACGGTGATTGCGGAAGCGCCCGGGGCGACGGGCGCGATGAACCGCGCCGCTACGGGCCTGGTGCTGGCGGTGCCGGTGGACAAGCCCTGCATGTTCCGCACGGCCTATGACGGGGCGGCCAAGCGCCTGGACCTCGTCTATGACTTCGCGCTCTCGGGCCTGACCCGCAAGCCGTACGAGGTGGAGTTCGAGTTCGACCTGTACGCCTGCGATGGGGCCTGGGGGATGCGCAGCGCCCTGCAGAAGTACTACGCGCTGTATCCCGAGCAGTTCAAGGTCTACGTGCCCCGGCAGGGGCAGTGGATGGCCTTCAGCCGGCTGTCGGAGATAGACAACGCCAACGAGTTCGGCTTCGGGCTGCAAGAGGGCGCGCCCGAGCCGCAGTACGACGACAAGATTGGCGTGCTGGACTGCACCTACTACACCCATGCGGGCATGGGCGCCAACCTGCCCAAGCCCTACGACCCGGAGAAGGACCCGCTGCCGTCCTATGATGAGCAGGTCAAGGCCGTGAACGAGGCCTTCCGCCGGAACATGGGCGAAGAGGGCATCTACGACCTCGTCGGCACCCGCAAGCCTGACGGGAAGCTCGCGGTGGAGAAGTGGGTGGTCTACGCCCACCTGATCGCCCAGTTCAACCTCGACCCCGAGTTGCCATGGGGCCAGTGGCTGGTGGAGCGCACGATCAAGACCACCGAGAGCGTCAAGCAGGGCAAGGGCGGCGACCTGGACGGCTTCTACTACGACGGCCTCACCCACGGGCTGAACTACAACCGCGACCACTTCAAAACCACCGACGCCCCGCTGCTGTGGGATCCGGCACACCAGCAGGCGTTCCTGAACAACTTCTACTCGGCCATCGAGTTCGCGCGGGCGACGGCGGAGTTGCTCCGGCCGCGCGGGCAGATCACGATGATGAACGGTGGTCTGAGTGAGAGCTTCTACGTCGTGCCGTGGCTGGACGTGCTGGGCGCCGAGACCGGGCTCATCATCCCGCGCTCGGGCTTCAACTCTGTGCGCTCCATCCTGTACCACAAGCCCTTCATGACGCTGCTGAAGGGCAACTACGAGCAGCGCATCGGCTATGCCGAGATGGAGCTGTTCATGAAGCGCTGCCTGGCCTACGGGGTATACCCCGGCTTCTTCGACTGGCCGCCCAGCGGCCTGGGGCCCGGCGGGCAGTACTGGAACCACTCGCGCTACTATGAGCGCGACCGCGACCTGTTCCGCAAGTACCAGCCGCTGTGTCAGGCCCTGGCCACGGCCGGCTGGGAGCCCGTCACGTGCGCCCGCAGCTCCGACCCGAACGTCTATGTCGAGCGCTTCGGCCCCGGCTCCTCCGGCGTCGTCTGGCTGACGCTGCTCAATGAGCAGAAGCAGGCCCTGCCCACCACGCTGACCGTGGACGCGAAGGCCCTGGGTCTCAATCCCGCCAACCTGCGCGCGACGGAGATCACGAGTGGGCAGACGCTCACCGCCCCGGCCCAGGGCGGTAGCGTGGCCCTGGCCCTGACTGTCCCGGCCGAGGGCGTGGCCGTCGTGCAACTGGGCAGCCCGGCGGCGGTGGCGGCCTGGCATCTGGGGCAAGCCGCCGCGACGGTAGAGAGCGGCGCGGTGCAGCGCCAGGTGGACGCCGCCAAGCCACCCCTGCTGGTGCACTGGAAACCCGGGGGCCAGGGCTACGACCGCGAGCAGGTCGGGGACAAGACCAACGTCGTCTTCCATGCCGACGGCAAGAGCAGCATGAGCATGACGCAGTGGGTGATGCTGTTCCAGTCGGCGCCGACCCCGCTGAAGCTGCGGCTGAAGCTCAGCGCGACCAACTTCACCGATGGCGGCGACGCCCGGGTGCGCTGCCGCCTGGCCTGGGTGACGCCCAGCTACACCCACTATGAGATGAAGGACTTCAACCTGCCCGGCGGGACGTATGACGGCCGCGAGGTGGAGTTCGAGATCAACGCCGAGCAGGCCCTACGTTCGGTCGAGGTCACTCCCACGCTGGGCGCCAAGGCCAGCGGCGACCTGAAGATCGCGTCGCTGTCGGTCACCGACAGCAGCGGCCACGAGGATGTCGTGGACCCGGAGTTCGCGCGCTGGTGGGAGCCCTTCCCGGCCGCCCTGCGCGAGCCGGTGGAGGCGCAGATGACGGCCCTGAAGCAGGGCCTCGGCGGCCTGCAGGGCCGGGCCACGGATCTGGCCAAGCCCGCCTTCCGGCAGGAGCTGGGGCGAGTCTTCGCCGGCTGCCAGCAGGTGGAGCAGAAGCTGGCGCAGGCCAAGGCGGAGAACGGCGGCCGCCGGGTGTTGCGCGACCTGGACACGGTGAAGACGCACCTGAGCTACGTGGCCCTGGCCTCGTACAACATGACCACGCCGGCGATCGTCGGACCGTCGGCCGCAGCGCCCGGGGATACCGTGTCGCTCCAGTTCGCCGCCCCCAAGGCCGGAGCCGGCTGGCCGCCCATGCGGGCGGAGCTGCAGTCCGACCTGAAGGTCATCCCCAAGAGCGGCGGCGGGGCCGTCACGATCCCCGCGGACGCCAAGCCCGGCGACAACGTCCTCGTCAACGGCCTGCTGCACCTGGGCAGGCCCGGCCAGGAGGCGACACTGCGCAGCAGCCACACGATCCGCGTCGTTACGCCGCTGGAGATGACGCTGCAGAGCGAGGGCTTCGAGGCGACGACGGGCGCGGCGCGCCTGCGGGTCCATGTGCGCAACAACCACTTGCAGGCGGTGACGGCACAGCTCGCCGTCGTGGCGCCGTCGGGCTGGGGCACGGGCGGGGCCAAGACAGTCCGCCTCCCCGCTGGCCAGGAGACGAGCACAGATGTGGTCCTCGCCCCGGCCGGTAAGCCGGCGGCCGGAGCCCTGGAGATCAGCGCCCGCGCCACCGCGGGCCCCGACGCGGCGCAGGCGCGCCTGGTCATGCTCTACATGCCGCCCGAGGCCAACCTCATCCCCAACCCCGGCTTCGAGGACGGCCTGAAGCCCTGGGCGGCGGCGGCGACGGAGTCGCTCAGCCTCGATACGCAGGTCTTCCGCAGCGGCAAGCAGTCGCTATGCTTCAGCAACCCCACGCGCCGCGACACCCAGGCCAGCGTCGGCGTGACACTCAACCAGAAGCAGCCGACGCCCATCCTCGTGCAGGCTTCGGCGAAGGGTGAGAACGTCGAGGGCCAGCCCGGCAAGGGCTTCAGCCTCTACGTGGACATCTACTACATGGATGGCACGCCGTGGTACGGCAACACCCGCGACTTCCCCACCGGCACGACCGACTGGCAACTGGGTGAGCTGTACCTGGAGCCCGCCAAGCCCATCAAGGTCGTGAACGTCTACCTGCTCCTGCGCGGCAAGTCCGGCAAGGCGTGGTTCGATGACATCGCGGTCATGGAGGACCCGGGCCGCAAGGGCAACCTGGCACGCGGGGCACAGGTGGCAGTGGACAGCGGCTTTCCCGGCTACGATGCCAGCCCGGTCAACGACGGGGTCATCATCGGCGAGGGCCTGCACTGGACCAAGGAGGCGTGGGCCTCGGCGGATGACGGCCAGGAGCACTTCATCGAGCTGCAGTTCCCGCAGCCCGTGACGGTGAGCCGGGCCACGATCTACTGGTCGCTGGATGCGGGCCTACCGCGCACCTCACAGGAGGTGTCGTGGCAGGTGTTCGAGGGCGGGGCCTGGCGGACGCTGAAGACGACCCGGCCGCTGCAGCCCGCCCCGCAGACGGAGATCAAGCTGGAGGCCCCGGCGACCGGGGACCGCTTCCGGCTGCTGCAGCCCGCCGGCAAGGGCTCGAAGGAACGAACCGGGCTCATGTGGGTGCGGGAAGTCGAGGTGTTCGGGCCATAAGGGAAGGGGAAAGGGTGCCACGGCCGGACTTGCCGGGCGTGCCTGGACCCGTGCGGGCACTGCCAGCCGGGCTGGCAGTGGCACCCCAGGAGTGTGCCCCTAGCGGTACTCCGCGAAGGCCTCGGCCACGGCCTGCACGTTGGCGGCCGGATACTCCGGGCGGTGCCACCGCAGCGATATGGCGATGAAGCCGCCCTGCGGCGTGTGGAAGGTCTCGACCAGCTTCCGCGCCTCGGCGGCGCACTGGCGTGGCGTGCCCGTGGCCAGCGTCGTCATCATGTCCACCGACGCCTTCGCGCACACCTTCCCGCGCAACAGCTCCCCCCACTGCTCGATCCCGACCAGGTTCGGCTGCATGATCTCGACCACTTCCGGCTGCAACGCCAGGACATCATCCATGATCGCGGTGATGTCGCCATCGAACAGGCAGCCGCAGCAGAGCCCGTGGGACTTGATGTGGGCGAAGAGCTCCGCGTAGAGGGGCAGGAAGTGCTCGCGCCACAGGGCGGGCGAGAACATGAGCCCCTCGCTGCCGGCGAACTCGTCAATGAGTGAGACCATGTCCGCGCCGGCCGCCGCCCAGCGGTCGATGACTCCCTTCTGGAAGTCCACGATGCCGCGCATCACGGCCAGCACCTGCGGCAGGTCATCCACCAGGCGCAGCAGCAGCCCGTCATAGCCCATCAGGTTGAACGCGACCAGCAGCGGCCCGGGGTCCACGTAACCGCAGACGAACTTGTCGGGGTAGTGGCGCGATTGATCGCGCCGGACACGCTCGAAGAACGGGTCGCTGACGGAGGGGTTGGGGAAGCGGTAGTGGGTGAAGGCGGCGGGGTCGGCGAGCGGCTTCTCGATCACCTCATAAGCCGTTGCCGTGTCGTCCGGCACGCGCTGCAGGCACCCCCACTCGTCGCGACGCAGTTGTGCCGTTCCCCTCTCCGGAGCGCGGCCGTTCCGCGCGAGGGAGAGGGGGAGGGGTGAGGATGCCGTCTCCTCCCCGAACGTCCAATGGTACGTCACCCGTATCCCGTCATAGTCCTCCGTCGCCGGGCGGGCCAGTGCGGGGTCGAGGGTGCCATAGGCGTCGTAGAGATGGGGCACGTCATGGATTTCGAGGGGCAGGTTGCCCTGCCCCTCGAAGTGGATCGCGCGCTGGATGCGCTCACGGCCCGTCATCGGCTACTCCGCGACGGCCGTTGTCGGCTGGAAGTACGCATTGGTGCCAGACTGGCCATAGTACCTCGTGCCATACCTGAACCACTTGGCATGGCCGTCAGCCATGAGCATGTTGCCGCCGTCGTTGTGGATGCTGCCGCCGTTGTCGCTGCCGGTGTAGATGTAGTGATACCGGGCGCTGGCGCCGCGTTCGCCAATGAGACCCTTGCTGGCCGGCTGCACGACCTGCGAGTCCCTCACCGGGAAGAAGCCCCAGGTCAGGCCGCCGAAGTAGTAGCTGTAGGTATACGAATGGGGCGGCGACCCACCGCTGGTGTCGGAGGCCGACGGGCAGACCATGAGCTGCGTGTTCTTGGTGTACGGCTCCATCCGGTCTTCCCAACTATAGTAGAACGCGGCGGCCGCACCGGTGCTGACATAGTAGCGCCCGATGGTCAGGTTCGTGGTGTGGATCTCGGGGAATGTGCCATCGTAGTCGGTCGTGTACTGGAACATGGCCAGACCAAGCTGCTTGAGGTTGCTCAGGCAGCTCGACTGCCGCGCCTTCTCACGGGCCTTGGCAAACACGGGGAACAGAATGGCCGCGAGAATCGCGATGATCGCGATGACGACGAGTAACTCGATCAGCGTGAAGCCCTTCTTCATAGACACGTTCCTCCTGAATGGTTGGGTGTTCAGCACCTCACAGGGCGCGTCCTACATATAGGTCTCAAGGTACATTCGCGCCAGGCGCCTTCGGCACCTGCTCGCACGCGCCTCTCCGCCTACAGGTGAACCCGCAAGAATCAGTGGCGGGGCCTACCTGGTGTGCTGCCCCAGCAGCCACTCGGTATGCTCCCGCAGCCCCTGGGTGATCGGTGTGTTCGGGACTTGCAGGCCGTCCAGGCGCAGCGGCGTCAGGTCGTAGATGCGGTGGCACAGGAAGCTCACCCACTCGGGATGCTCGGCCAGCGACTGCGCCACGGGCAGCTCCTCGAAGGTCACCGGCACCCCCAGCACCTCGGCGATGATCTCGTAGTAGCGATACGAGGTGATGATGTCCGGGCCCACCGAGCAGTAGATCCTCCGGTAGGTCAGCGGATTGCCGGCGGCGCTGAGTACCAGGCGGGCCAGATCCCGCGCGTGGATGGGCTGCTGCAGGAAGTGGCCCCCGCCGACCAACCGCACTGGCTGCCCGGCCTGCATCCTCGCGAGCAGCTCCGGGTCGCGCGCGGCGTCGGGGAGGCAGCCGAGCTGCGAGGGCGCGCCGTAGATGTGGCACGGCCGGAAGACCGTCCAGTGCCAGCCGGTGTCGTCGGCGAGCAGCTCCAGCTCGCAGCGCCGCTTCTTGGCCCCGTAGCTGTCATCCTGCAGGAAGTACGGGTTGTCAAACGGCTGCGGGAAGCGCCGCCCGGGCGGGTCGAAGACGAAGTCGGTGGAGATGAAGACGAACTGGCGGGAGCGGCCGCGCAGCAGCTCCACATCTTGCCGGGCGTCCGCGGCCTCATAGCCGATGCAGTCCACCGCCAGGTCCCACTGCTCATCCCCCAGCGCGTCACGCAGGGCGGCCGTGTCGTGGCGGTCGGCCACGAGGGCCCGCACACCCTCGGGCACGGGCTTCTGCCCGCGCGTGACAATGGTGACCGCAAAGCCCTGGTCCACGGCCACGCGGGCCAGGTTGCCGCTGACGTGGCCGCTGCCACCGATGATGAGTAGTCGCTTGTGGCTCATGGGGTTCTCCTGTACGCAGGTTCTGTGTCGCCCGCTCTGCGGGCTTGCGCCGCCGCGGCCCAAGGAGGTGAAGGGGGCCGGGTGACGGGGGCTTCCGCTCCCGCCTGGATTGAGTCGGCCCTCCGGGCCTTGACGGCAACAGCATGGGCCAATGGCGCCGGAGCACGCCGCGCAGGGGCCGTTAGCGCCGGAGGCGCGGCTCATGATAGGCGGGCGCGGCAGCGCCCGTCCACGGGGCCCCCACCATTGCTCCCTCGGCCCAGGGCCCCGGCGACGCCCTACTCAACCCGCTCTGCTCGCAGATCATCGATCTCCAGCGTCCCCCGGCCGGTCTGCCCGTCCCCGGCCACGACATACACCGACTGCCAGGCCAGCGGCGGCTTGAGGCCCGCGGGCAGGCGCACCTGCACCCGCCGCCACTGCCGACCCCAGTTCACGGTGTCGGCCAGCGTGTATGTCTGGCGCGTGCCATTGCCGTCCACGACCGCGACGCGCAGCCACGGCGGCCGGTCGCCCGTGGCGCGCGCCTGCAGCGATAGCCGCAGCGCCGAGCCAAGCTGCCGGTCCAGGCGGACATACGCCGCGCGGGTGCCGGCGGGCTTGGCCAGGTCATAGGTCAGGCGGCAGTAGCGCCGGCCCTGCGCCGCCCCGCCGACATGGATGCTCACCTGGCCGGTGACCGGCCCCTTCGCCGGCGCTGTGTTGAACGTGGGCCGGAAGGCCTCCTCGAAGCCCTCCACTGCCTCGCCTGCCGCAACGCGCACCGGGGCCTCGCCCGTGGCGGCGCCCAGCGTGACGCGCACCGATCCGGCGGCGCCGGCGACGCTCGCCCGGAGCGTACCGTCGGCCAGCGTCAGCCCCGCGCCCGCCACGCTCCACCGGAGCCTCCCCTCGGGCAGGACGACCGGCTCACCCTCCGCTGTCAGACCCTCTGCGGACAGGCGCAGCGTGTCCCCGGCGCACAGCTCGATGGGGTCGGGGGCGAGGCTCAGCCTGGCGCAACTGCCTACGAGCCGCACCGGTAGCTCGGCCAGGGGCTTGTCTGCGCCCTCTAGACTGAACCGCACCGTGCCCTCGCCGGGCATGCCGCGCAGTTCGAGGCTGCCGCCGCGCAGGCGCGCTGTCATGCGGCTGGAACCCGCTGTAGCCACGGTGACGACCAGATCGCCGGCCCTCAGTGCTACCGGGTTGTACCACTCGTCCGTGCCGGTCAGCGTCAGCGGCGCCCGCGCTCCGGGCATCGCCACGAGGCGCGCGGGCGTGACGACCAGTCGCGCCAGGGCGCCATGCGGGGCCGTGGAACGCGCCAGGATGGCATTGGCGATGCGGCGCTCGGCGCCATCGGAGGGGCGGTTGACGACCTGTCCGCGCACCCAGGCGGTGGTCGAGCCGCCGCCGTCGAGATTGAGCGCGTCCGTGCAGCCCAGCCGCTGCATCAGCAGGGCCAGCTCGTGGTACGTCATCCCCACACTCCAGCCGGCCTGCCGCCCGTCTACCGTCACCACCATGATCTGGCGGTCGTTGTAGCCGATGGCGGTGCGCGGATGGCGCGGGTCCTTCGGGCCAGGGGTGAAGGGTATCTGCCCGTCGCGCAGGAGCACGAAGTTGCCGCCGGCCGCCATGGCGACTGGCCGGTCGAGCCCAGGGGTCTGCAGGCGCAGCCGCACCGGGTCGCCCGGCTTGAGGCCGGCCAGGGAGGCGGCGGCTGCACCGTCGGCGGACAGGAGGACCTCATCCGGCCCCGCCTGGCGCGGCGTGCCGGCCGGGACGATCTCGCTGACTGTGCCCTGCCACTCCCCATTGACAGCCAGCGGCAGGCCCGCCGTCTTCACCGCCACGCAGCCCTCCGTCACGGGCCAGCCAAAGACCGCCGTGCAGACGCGGAGGCTGTTCTTCACGGGCGGCTGGTTGAGCCCGCCCAGCGGGACTTCGGCGGCGGGGAGCACGACGGTGCCAGTGGTGTCGAAGACGCCGATGCGGGGCGTGCCGTCCGCGAGCAACACGAAGGCGGGGCGGCTGCGCGCGGTCATGACCAACTCCCCGCGCCGGACGGCCATCCCACAAAGCAGCCCGGCGTTGGGGCTGGGGGCCATCACGAAGAAGTCGTCATTGACCGCGGCCACAACGGCGTCGTCGGGCGCGGTCTCACGGGCGATGATCCCCGAGAGGGCCTCGACGCCCTGCAGCCTGCCCATGCCGAGGGCCAGGTCGAGGCGCAGGTACGGCGCGCCGCGCTCGGCCACGAAGGCACGCACCTCCCACGGCCCGTCCGCCAGACGCTCAGCCGTGTATGTCAGCCCGGGACCGACCGGGGTAGAGACAGGCTGGGCATAGCCGGCCAGGGCCAGACAGCCCAGCAACAAACCCACCAATGGCAAACGTACCCTATCCACGAAGCATGGACCTCAACAAGCACGATGCTGAACGGGTTGGCGCGCTAGGGAGAGGTAAGCTGGCGGGTGTCGCACACCACGCGACACACGCCGCCTGCCCTGACGCGAACTTCGGCACGTGAACTCGCCACGATAGCTACATACCCAGCCTGAGGGGGGGCTTCTCTAGCTGCATCCGGTCGTCAGGATAGGCTGTCGGACCGACGTATGTTGCCCGGCCGTTCTGGTCCAGAGTAACGTCCACCTCCTGGGCCAGCCGTACCGGCAGGATGACCGTGGCCGGGTCGTAGATCTTCGACTTCAGCACGGCGATTGTCGTGATGGCACTGGTCACGGAGTCACGGGTCAGTGGTGCAGGCGCCGGTATCAGTGACGTCACGTCTGCTCCGGTGATCCCCAGAACATAGAAGCCGATCTGTCCGCTGGCCTGCTCACTACTTGCCGATATGCCCACGTTGAAGATATTGCTCAGGTCGAAGCCGCCCTTCTTCGTGACGAAGGTAGCCACGACGCGCAGGCCGATGCCCACCCTGTACTTGTGGTTCTCGATGAGCATCGTTCGGTAGTTCACATAGTCCTGAGTCACCTTGATGCTCTCCTTCTCTCCCGAGACGCCGCCAAAGATGAACTCGATCCCGCCGCCCTTCTTGGCCGTCTCGGTGGTCACGGCGACCGTATGCACGGCCAGACACTTCAGCACGTCCACCGATGTCGGCGAAGCCGGAAGCCCCCATCCGGACATCTGCTCAGTAGTGAGGCAGTCCGGCTCCACTGGCCGCATCATCGTGGCCTTGATCTCGTCCTGTCCATTCGCGATCGCAACGACCAGAACCAGCACCATGCAACTGACTGCTCTGAACGCCCGCATCGTGGTCATCAGGTCAGCATCTCCCCGCGCAGAATGGTATGCCAGTCAGATACGCATTCGCCAGGGCCCACGCGATTCCTACCTCACGAGCCGGGGGTCCCACACCAGACCCCACACACGAAACGGGCGCGGCCATGGCAGCCGCGCCCGTGAGCATCCGGAAGATCGTCGTCAGGCTACTTGTTGCTCGGCTTCCGGGCGGCCTTGGCGGCCTGGCGGGCGGCCTCGGCGTCCGAAGAGGTGGACTGCACGTCTACCTTCTCGATCTTGTCACCCTTCACGATCTGATCCACGACGTCCATGCCCTCGAGCACTTTGCCGAAGGTCGTGAAGTCCGCGTTCAGGTGGGCGACCGCCGACTTCTCGCCGGTCACGACGAAGAACTGGCTGCCCGCGCTGTCGGGGGCGGAGGTCTTCGCCATGGACAGGATGCCGCGCTCCAGCCCCGGCCCCTTGCCGATCTCATCGGGGATGGTGAAGCCCGGCCCGCCGCTCCCGTTGCCGTTGGGGTCGCCGCCCTGGATGACGAAGCCAGGCACGACGCGGTGGAAGGTCAGGCCATTGTAGAACCCGCTCTCGGACAGCAGCAGGAAGTTGCCGGCGGTGATGGGCGTCTGCTTGTCGAACAGCTCGACGGTGATCGGGCCCTTCACGGTCTTGAGGACCAGGACGGTCTTCTTCTCTTCGGACACAGGTGTGTTCTCCTTGGGCGGCTGGGATGGCGGCGACGGCTCCGTCGTGGGCGCCGGCGGCGGCGTGGCCGACGCGGGGGGCTCGGACGGCGCGGGCTGGCGGCAACCCGCTGCGACGAGCAGGACGGCGGCGACAGTGCAGGCAATCAGTGACAGGCGCAGGGGAGACATCGGCAGATCCTCGACTCGGCAGCAATGCGGGTGATTCTGGGGACCGCACCCCTAAGGCTGCAAGCGTGACAGCTCCTGCCGCACGATGGCGGCGGCCTCGGCCGCCCGGGCCTCGGCCGCCGACCGTTCGTCGGCCTCGGCCAGGATGCGCATGATCGGCTCGGTATTGCTGGGCCGCACGTGCAGCCACGACCCGTCGGGCCAGGTGACGCGGAGGCCCTCCGTCTCGTCGGTCTGCTCGTCGGCATAGGCGGCGCGCAGGGCCAGCAGCACCGGCTGGGCCAGCGAGGCCGAGCAGTCAATCTTCTCTTTGACGATGGCGCCGGGGCGGAACGAGCGCTGCCAGTCGCTGATGGTCCCGCCGCGCCGCGCCAGCCCCGCCAGGATGAGCGCCATGCCGGCGAAGCTGTCCTTGCCATAGCCGGCGCGCGGCCAGATGACCCCGCCGATGCCCTCGCCGCCCAGCGCCGCCTGCTCGCGCAGCATGGCCGCGACGATGTTGATCTCGCCTACCGCCGTGCGGATGACGGGGCGACCGTGGCGCGCAGCGGCCTCGTCCACCATGCGGCTGGTGGACAGGTTGGCGACGATGGGGCCCGGCTGGTCGTCCGGCAGGGCGTCGCAGGCGAAGGCGATCGTGTACTCCTCGCTGATCGGCTCGCCTAGCTCGTTCACCAGGCACAGGCGGTCGGCATCGGCGTCCTGGGCGAAGCCCAGGTCGGCCTCGTGCTCGCGCACGGCCTCGGCCAGTTGCCCCAGGTTCTCGGGGATCGGCTCGGGGCTGTGGGCGAAGAGGCCGTCCGGCGTATCGTTGAGGGTGATGACTTCGCAGCCGAGGGCGTACAGGAACGTCTCGGACGCCAGCGCGCCGGCGCCATTGCAGCAGTCCACCACCACGGTGGGCCGCCGCTCGGTGATCAGGTCAAAGTCATCGCCCAGCTCGCGCAGCACGTCCTCCAGGTGGGCCTCGATGGCCCCCCGGTCCTCCTCCACCTGTCCCAGCGCCTCGGCCGTCGCCAGCTTGAAGTTGCCCTGGTAGTAGACCGACAGCAGCTCCTGGCCCTGGTATGGCCGGAGCAGGATGCCGTCCCGGTGGATGAACTTGAGCGCGTTCCACTCCTGCGGGTTGTGGCTGGAGGTGATGGCGATGCCGCCGTCAGCGGCGTGGCGGCGCACGGCATGCTGGATGGTGGGCACGGGCGCGATGCCGACATCAATGACGTGGCAACCTGTGGCCATGAGCCCGCCCACCAGCGCATTGCGCGCCATCTCGCCCGAGGGCCGGGTGTCGCGGCCGAGCACAACCACCCCGCCGCCAAGGTAGGTGCCGAACGCCTGGGCGAAGCCCATGAGAAGCTGCGGGGTCAGCGAGTCGCCGACCACGCCACGCACGCCCTCCGCCCCGGTCTTCAGTGTCCTGGTATATGGCATCTACTCCACCACCACTGTGGGTGCCAGCTCGGTCGTGAGTGTGTTCTCTGCCTCGCTGTTGCCGCCAGTGTCAGTCCAGACCTGCCAGGCATCGTGCGCCCGGCACGGGTGCTGGAGGGACCGGTAGTGCTCGAGGGCCCGCCTGTGACGCAACGCCCCGATAGCAGCAGAGAGTCTCCGGTCGCCACAGTGGCACAGGCGGTGCTCTTCGCCGCAGAGATGGCAACATGCGTAGAGCCCGCCATCGGCGGTCAAGGCTATGGCCATAGCTGCTACACTCATGGGCATGGGCAGGAGCGTCTGCGAGTCTGGCCGACGGCCCTCACGCACGTGCACTTGCACCTGGTCCGCATCCGCGATGTGCACCGCCGGGAGGGACCGGTGGGTAAGGGTGTCCATCATCGGCTTGAGGAACACAAAGGGTATGCCCAGCCGCCGGCAATCGGCGATGAGACTGGTGCATGTATGCATGTTCGCGTCGGTCACGATCATGGATACCCCAACCAGCGGAGCGGCCGCAGACTGGCCCAGTTCGCCTAACGCCGCTAGTGTCGCGCCATAGGCAGTTGCCCCAGTACCATGCAAGACCGAGTACAACTGCGCCTCACCAGCATCCATGCTCACACGAACGTAGTCAAATGCCTCTCTCAGTTCCGGGAGTGCCGCAAGCTGTGAACCATTGGTGTACAACCGTCTGGTCACCGTCGGCACTGATCCCAGGAACGCGAGAAGCTCCCGGATGTCAGGATGGAGAAGCGGCTCGCCGCCGCCCGACACAACGATCTCCCGGGCACCCATCCCAATGAGCACCTCGAGGGCCCGTATGCACTCCTGCATATCGATGCAGGTCCCATCCCGCTGGAACCAGCACCAGCCACACCGGTGGTCGCAACGGTTGGTCGGGTGGACTGTGACGACCGACGGCCACAGGTGCTCTGGCCTGGCAAGTCGGTCACGCACCGTGCGCATGTCCCGCCGTCTGTCGTCGGGATGGAAGGTTGGTTCCACGGCGTCAGGATACACCATGGTGAGCATCAAGGGCGAGATAGGCATAGTAGACGAATCTGGGTAGAGCAAATGTGTTCTCAGGTTCGTGAGCCTGCTGCAGTCCTGGGCCCCGCAGCAGACCCTCGTCCGATAGTGTTACCTTGAGGAGCCGGTCAAGTTCGCTCACCGTATCGGGTGAGAGTGGAGCACGGTGGCGAAGCACGTTCGCGCAGCAAGCCCGCACGAACCAGCTCGGGTCGAAGAGCCCTTTCAGGAAGTAAGCTTCCGCATGACGCCAGTGTCCGGAGTTGAGCGGGACCCTGCCAAGACAATAGTAGGCCTCTCCACGGATTGCCGGGTGTGAGTGCCCCACCAGCACTTCCATGGCATCTAGGAACGGCGCGCGTATATCGTCGCCCGCGTCCCGCACCTCGATATGAGCCTTACGCCTCAGACTGATGTCACCAGAAAGTGCACCGCTCACAAGGGGCCGCAACTCCTGGGTCATCCGCTCCGCCCCGGCCCTCTTGATCGCGGAAGAAGACAGCCTCTGGAGGTCAATGTGGTGCTGTGGGCTGGCCTCTAGGTCGAGTTCCTCTGCGAGCCTGGACAAGGCGGGGAGGAGGCTGGTCCTCACCTGGCCGACATCACACAGCACATCGTTGCGTAGGAACACGGGAACACTGCTGAGTCGGATTCTGTACCGTAGTGGGTAGATCCTCTTCCCAGCGTACCAGGCAGCTCCGAGTTCGAGCAACACCCATGTGCTCTTCCTGATCGAGTTCTGGCTGAGCAGGACCAGATGACCATGGCATACATGGATGGCATGGCGTAGTCTTGACCTCAGATCGTCCCCTGCAAACAGGTTCCGATCGTCCTTCCACACGCGGATGCCGTGCCCCGCCAGTTCATCACAGAGACGCTCCGCAACTCTCTGGTCTCTCCGGCTGTAACTCAGGAAGAGCAGAAGACCTTGCACTTTGAGCCCCCTCGACGCTGCAGTCCAGCGGTTCCAGACGGTACACCCGGGCGCATGCGGCGCACCGCTTCAGTGTACGAGCCGCCGCACTGCCGTCACGTATTCTTCGGCCAACGCCTCGGCCTCAGCGCGGTCGGGCGCCTCGCTGAGCACCCGGATCAGCGGCTCGGTGGCCGAGACGCGGATATAGACCCACCGGCGGTCATCCTGGTACTTGATGCCATCGGTGAGATCGGTGCGCTGCGGATCGGCCCAGTCCGGCTCGCCCTCCCCGCGCAGCTCCTCCAGCGCGCTGAAGGCGTGCTGCGTCGGGCAGGCGATGGTCGCCTTGGCCATGGCGTACTGCGAGATGCCCGCCACGATGCCGGCCAGGCTGCCACGCCGCGCCACGTGCTCGAGGATATGCGCCATGGTGGCGAGGCTGTCGTTGGCGTAGTTGAGCTTCGGGAACAGGCAGCCGCCGCTGCCCTCACCGGCCATGCAGGCACGGTTGTTGAGCGCGCCCTCGCTGATGTAGGCCTGGCCGATGCCGGTGTGGATGACCCGCCGGCCGTGCGCGCGGGCCAGGTCGTCCACGGCCTGCGTCGTGCACAGGTTCGTCACGACCGGCCCGGCGTCGCCGCGCGACAGGATCATGTCGGTGGCCACGCAGATGGTCATCTCTTCGCCGGGGGCGTGGCCATCCTCGCACACGATGCCCAGGCGGTCGCCATCGGCATCGAAGCAGAAGCCGGCATGGGCGCCAGCGGCCCGTACCAGGGCGCGCAGTTGGCTCAGGTTCTCCGCCGCCGGCTCAGGCTTGTGCGGGAAGGGCAGGTCGGGCTCGACGTTCATCTCGACGAACCGGCAGCCCAACTGCCCCAGCAGCAGCGGGGCATAGCGCGAGCAGGCGCCGTTGACGCAGTCCACGGCCACGAGCAGGTTGGCGGCGCGGATCGCGGCCACGTCCACCTGCTCGGCGATGGCCTGCAGGTGGCGCTCGCCGGCCTCGGGGTCCTGGCCCGCGGGCTGGAGCTGATCCCACGTCGCCTTGCGGTACTCGCGCTGGTGGTAGATGTCCAGCAGTTCCTCGGCCTGGGAGCGGTTCAGGAAGATGCCATCGGCGCGCACGGTCTTGAGCGCGTTCCAGGCGATGGCATTGTGGCCGGCGGTGATGGCCATGCCGCCGGCGGCGTCCGACTGCCGCACGGCCAGTTGCAGGGCCGCGGTCGGGCAGATGCCCAGGTCCACGACCTCGCACCCGGCGGCCTGCAGGCCCGCGAGCACGCAGCGCCGCACCATCTCACCCGAGGGGCGGGTGTCGCGGCTGATGAGCACGCGACCACCGTCCACGTAGGTGCCGAAGGCGTGCGAGTAGTTGACGATCAGGTCGGGCGTCAGGCTCTCCCCGACAATCCCGCGCGCGCCGCCGATTGTGATGCGTAGTGAACTCATGGGTTTGGGGGGAGGGGTCTGTCCCCGGAAGACTGCGCCAGCAGTCTGCAGGGGGCTGACCCCATCAGAGTATGCCTACGGGGTCAGCCCCCTGCGGGGACAGACCCCTCGTCCACTTCCACGCCGTTGCTCACCGACACGATGAAGCCCCGGCCGCCGGCGCGGTCAATGGCTTCCTTGACTTCCTGTTGCTTGCCCGGGGCGTAGGCGTACATGCAGCCGCCGCAGCCCGAGCCGTTGAGCTTGCCCCCCAGCGCCCCGGCCGCCATGGCCGCCTCGATGAGGGCGTCCAGCTTCGGGTGGGAGACGCTGATGCCGTCGCGCAACTGCACATGGTGCTCGTACAGCATCCGGCCGAGCTTTTCGTGGTCGGTCACGACCGGCTCGGACAGCATCCGGCGGGCTTCCTGGCACAGGTCGCGGTTGACGAAGTTCGCTCGCACCCGTCGCCGGACGTTGGCCGGCATGAGTGAGAAGTACTGCTCCGCCTCGGCCAGCGACGTGTGCCGCAAGTCGAAGCCCGGGATATGGCGCCTGAGGATCTCCAGGCCGGCGCGCGTGTCGTCCCGCGAGGCGCGGAGCGTGCCGGTGGTGTTCTTGGGCACCCCCGTGTCGCCCAGCACAAAGCCGTCGAGCTGGGCTGCCAGGTGGGTCACGGTGATCGGCTCGCGGCAGTCAATGTACAGCAGCCCGCCGACCGCCGAGGCATAGTGGTCCATCATCCCGCCCGGCTCCTCGAACTCGACCACCTCGGCCTTGTGGGCAAAGCGGGCGATGTCCTCGCGATCGTGCGGGAGGTTGCCGTTCTGGGTGGCCAGCAGGAACGCGGTCCAGGCCACGACCAGGGCCGAGGAGCTGGAGGTGCCGGCATTGATGGGGATGGTGCCGTGTACGGTGCAGTCATAGCCCTGCTTGATGTGCAGGCCCTCGCGCCGCAGGACATTGGTGGCGGAGCGCAGGTAGTCGCGGTTGTGGCGGTATTCGGCCAGGCGATCGGCATGGATGAGGTCGCGCGGGCTGCCGGCCAGATCGGGGAAGTGCACCGCCAGGTGCCGGTCATCACGCACCCGGCACGTCAGCGTGATGGTCAGGTCAATGGGGCAGGCGATGACCGACAGCCCCAGGAAGTCCTGATGTTCGCCGAACAGACAGATTCTGCCCGGCGCCGAGACAATGGTATCCGCGCCCACTACAACGCTCCTGCCAGACGGGCCGGGAGAGCCCTCAACTCCGTCGGGATAGTCCAGTGTAAGCTACCGACCCAGGCAAGTCAAGCGCCGGGGCCGTTGGAGCGCGGCTCTCCAGAGCCGCCGCCGCCGTGGCGTTCCCGTGTGGCTCTGGAGAGCCGCCGTTCCGGCGGAGAATCGGGGGTTGACAGACGGTGGCCGCACTTGTATAGTATTCAACAATACACTTGAATAGGTGAGCAATCCCATGCCCTCCGGCTGCCAGGTCTACCGCGATGTGCTCTACGAACAGCTCGCCCGCCTCACCAAGGCCATCGCCCACCCCAAACGCCTGCAGATCCTCGACCTGCTGCTGCAGGCCCCGCGCACCGTGGAGGTCCTGGCCGGGGAGATCGACATGTCGATCGCGGCCACCAGCCAGCACCTGCAGGTGCTGCGCGGCGCCCGCCTGGTGGAGAGTGAGAAGAACGGCCTCTATGTCACCTACAGCCTGGCCGACGACAGTATCTACGATCTGATGCGGCAGCTGCGGGCGATCGGGTCGGCGCGCCTGGCCGAGGTGGACCAGCTGCTGCGGCAGGTGCAGGAGGGGCGGGACTATGAGCCGGCGCCGCGCCAGGAGTTGCTCCGAGATCTGCGGCAGGGCGAGGTGGTGCTGCTGGACGTGCGGCCGACTGAGGAGTACCAGGCGGCCCACCTCCCCGGCGCCCTCTCCATCCCTCTGCCGGAGTTGCCCCAGCGCCTGGCGGAGCTACCGAAGGACCGCCGGGTGGTTGCCTACTGCCGCGGCACGTACTGTCTGCTGGCGATCGAGGCCGGGGAGTTCGCCTTCGCCGTTCGCCCCGACATCGAGCTGCAGACCGTCGCGGTCGATGACATCGGGGCCTTTGTGGCCATGGCCTTCGACGAGCCCGACCGGTGGGGCGGCAAGGCGACTGATCTGGCCGGCGACTCCCTGACCCCCCCCGAGGTGGCCAGGCGTCTCAGCGCCTTCCTCGATCGACCAGTGGAGT
>JAJFUB010000089.1 GCA_021372615.1 bacterium
CGGTGACCGCTCCCACAAGCTAAGTACGCATGACGTGATCCAAGCCGTGTGGGAGCGGTCACCGACCGCGACTGCTGCCACACGCGGAGTATGCACGACGTGATCCAGGCCGTGTGGGAGCGGTCACCGACCGCGACCGCCCGCGCATTCGAGGTGAGACTGGCATTCCGCTCGCTGTCGAAGTAGACCATCTGGTCCGGAAGTTCGGTGAGTTCGTCGCCGTGGCAGACGTGAGCTTCAGCGTCAGCCAGGGCGAAGTCTTCGGCTTCCTGGGGCCCAATGGCTCGGGCAAGTCCACCACCATCCGGATCCTGTGCGGGTTGCTGGCCCCGAGCGCCGGGCACGCCGTCGTCGCCGGTCTGGATGTCTGGCGCGACGCGGAGCGGATCCGCGCCCAGATGGGCTACATGCCCCAGTTCTTCTCGCTCTATGGCGATCTCACCGGGGCCGAGAACATCGAGTTCTACGCTGCGATGTACTCCGTGCCGCCGCCGGAGATTCGCCGGCGCCTGGACTTCCTGGCGCAGCGTCTGGAGTTGGGCCCGGTGCTACACCGCCTTACCCGCACGCTCTCGACCGGCTGGCGTCAGCGCCTGGCCCTCGCCACCGCCATCGCCCACCAGCCGCCGCTGGTGTTCCTCGACGAGCCGACCAGCGGCGTGGACCCGGTGACCCGCCGCCTGTTCTGGGATGTCATCGCCGACGTGGCCCACGACGGCGCCACGGTCTTCGTCACCACGCACGTCATGGACGAAGCGGAGCACTGCACCAACCTCGCCATGATGCACTACGGCAAGCTGATCGCGCAGGGCACGCCCGAGCAGATGCGGCGTGATCTCGTCAGCGGGCTGGTCCAGGTGCAGTCCGAGCGCATCTGGGACGCCCTGCAGGTCTTGCAGGGCACACAGGAGGTCCACGAGGTAGCACTGTTCGGCGAAGCTCTCCATGCCGAGGTGGACGCGAAGGTCGCCGACCCGGAGGGGTTGGTGCGCGAGACGCTGCAGCGCGCCGCGGTGCCGGTGCAGACGATCGCGCG
The DNA here is from genome assembly GCA_021372615.1 of bacterium. NCBI lineage: Bacteria > bacterium. The sequence goes on from JAJFUB010000089.1 coordinate 1,037, forward strand.
CGTGGTGCCGACGATGGAGGATGTGTTCGTGTCGCTGGCGCGTCGCTTCGAGCGCCCGGCGACGGCCGGGAGGGACGCCTGATGCGGCGCACCCTCGCCATTGCCCGCGCCGAGTGGATCCACAACCTGCGCGACCCGCGCAGCCTCTTCGTGATTCTCGTGCTGCCCGTCGTCCTGCTGCTGCTCTACGGCTATGGCATCAACTACGACCTGCGCGACATCCCATTCGCCGTGTGGGACCTGAGCGGCACCGCCCTGTCGCGCGACCTGGTGCACTCCTTCATCTCCAGCGGCTACTTCCGGCTGCGCGGGGCCATCACCCGGCAGGAGGAGGTGGCGCGGCTACTGGACAGCGGGGAGGTCATCTTCGTGATGGTCCTGCCGCCGGACCTCGAGCAGCGCCTCGGGGCCGGTCGTCAGGCCGAAGTGCAGGTGTTGCTCAGTGGCGCGGACACTACTCGCGCCACCGTGGCCCGGGGCTACGTCGAGGCCGCCTTGCTGCAGGTATCGCAGGGGTTGGCGGCCGAGGAGCAACGACGTACCGGCGCCGTCGGCCAGATCCCCACGGGGTTTGGCATCAACACCACCATCCTGTACAACCCCGGCCTCGACAGCACACACTTCATTGTGCCCGGCCTGATTGCCATTCTGCTGACCATCCTGGCAGCACTACTCGCCTCCACAGCCGTCGTGCGCGAGCGCGAGAGCGGGAGCTTCGAGACCCTCGTGACCTCCCCGGTGCACGCGCCGAACATCATGATCGGCAAGATGGCGCCGTATGTGGTGATTGCCTTCACCGATGTGCTGCTCTCGGTCGTCACCGGCGCGGTGGTGTTCCACGTCGTGCCCGAGGGCAGCGTCCTGCTGTTGCTGGCGGCCAGCTTCCTGTACTTGCTGGCCTCGCTGTCCATCGGCATGTTCCTCTCCACCGTCACCCGCACGCAGCAACTGGCGATCCTGGTGACGATGCTGGTGTCGCTGCTGCCGACGGTGCTGCTGTCCGGGTTCGCCTTCCCGCTGCGGAGCATGCCCACCGTCCTGCAAGGACTCAGCGTCTTCATCCCGGCGACTCACTTCCTGGTCGTGATCCGCTCGATCTACCTCAAGAGCGCTGGCCTGGCCCTGCTGTGGCCGCGGGTGTTGGCGCTGGCGCTGTTCGCGGTCGCCCTGGTGGCTCTGGCCGCCAAACGCTTCGAGAAGAGACTGTAACGTGAGCCCGCTGCGCCTTCGCTATGTGATCCGCCGTGAGGTCCTGTCTCTGCGCCGAGACATGGTGCGGCTGCGTCTGCTCATTGTCGCGCCAGTCCTGCAACTGGTGCTGTTTGGCTATGCCGCGACCAACGATGTGCGCAACGTCCCGGTGGCCGTCTGCGATCTGGACATGAGCGCCGAGAGTCGCAAGCTCGTCACGGAGATCGGGGCCAGTCGCTACTTCGTGCTCCGTGAGAGCGTGCTGGATCCGCGACAGCTCGACGCGCTGCTGCTGTCGGGACGGGCGCAGGTGGGGGTGGTCATCCCGGTGGACTTCGCGACCCACCTGGCCGAGGGACGGCCGGCGCAGGTGGGGCTGTACGTGGACGGGACCGACTCCAACACCGCCGGCGTAGGCACGGCTTACCTGGTCGGTCTGTTGCGGAGCCACCAACTGCGCTGGGTGACGCGGGAGTTGCAGCGCATGGGGTCGGGGGGGACGGTCACGACCGCCCTGCAGTCCGAGCCGCGCGTGTGGTACAACGTGGACCTGCGCAGCGTCAACTACATGGTGCCCGCCGTGTTCGGCATGGTCCTGCTGGTCATCACGATGAACCTGGCGGGGCTGTCGGTCGTGCGCCAGCGCGAGACCGGCACGCTGGAGCAGCTTCTGGTCACACCCCTGCGGACCTCGGAGTTCCTCATCGGGACGGTGGTGCCGTTGGGGGTGGCCGCCATGCTGGACTCCGGCCTGATCGTGCTCGTCGCGCTATACTGGTTCCACGTGCCCTTCCGCGGCAGTTACGTGCTGCTCTTCGCCATGGCCGCAGTCTTCCTGCTGGCCAACATGGCGTTGGGCCTGGTGGTGTCCGTGCTGTCCAAGACACAGCAGGAAGCGCAGATCGTGGTCTTCCTGCTCATCATGCCCTCGGTGCTGCTCTCCGGCTTCATGTTCCCCATCGCCAACATGCCGCCGTTCGTCCAGGGCTTGACCTACCTCATCCCCTTCCGCTACTTCCTGGAGATCGTGCGGGCCTCATTCCTGCAGGGCGTGGGAGTGGGGGTGTTGTGGCCGCAGATGCTGGCCCTGACGGGGTTCGCAGTCGGCCTGATGGTGCTGGCCACCCGCGTGATGCGCAAGCGCCTGTAGCGCCGTTAGGGGCCCTGCTCTGCCCGCTCGATCAGCGCCTCCTGCCAACGCGCGTCCATCGTCACGAAGGGGGCGCTGAAGCCGCTGACGCGCACCAGCAGCTCCGCGTGGTTCAGCGGGTCGGCCTGGGCCGCGCGCAGGCGGCTGGCGCTGACGGTGTTGAAGTGCAAGTGGTAACCGCCGTAGGGGGCGCAGTCCTGCGGACGGAAGTACGTCTCCACCAGCGAGCGAATCGTGTCGGCATGGGCGCCGCCGACCGGCAGCGTCAGCGCGAGGGGGTTGCCGCAGGCACACAGATCGTGGGCGACGTGGCTGGCCGAGGCGATGACGGCCGTGGGGGTGGACGACACGCAGGCGGCGGGGCCGACGCCGTAGCTGACGAAGTCGGTCGCGCGCCGGCCGTCGGGCGAAGGGCCGCCGGGGTCGTGGATGTCGGCGCCGAAGCGGAAGAACGCGGGGTAGGGGCGCACGCCGTCGCGGAGCCGGCTGTCGAGCACCATCGCCGCAACCTGCCGCGACAGCCACCCGGCCAGCTCGTTCGTCCACGGCGTGTTGGTGCCATAGCGGCCCGACAGGTGCACCAGCCGCTGCCGGAGGGCCTCGTCGGGGAAGTCGTGGGCCACCTCATCGGCCAACCGCGGCAGGGACAACTCCCCCGTCTCGAAGACCAGCTCGCGAATCGCCGCCAGACCGTCCACCGCCGTGCCCAGCCCCAGGATATTGATGCCGACGAATGAGTAGTCAGCCCCGCCGCACTCCAGAGGGCGCATGCGCTGCAGGCAGCCGCGCATGAGCAGGCTGCCAAAGGGGGAGGGGGCATGGGCCGCCATCCCGTCCCAGGCGGCCTGCAGACGCCGCAGCTCGGCGGCGTAATGCCCGTTGAGCGCCTCCATGTAGCCGGCGCGGAACCCCGCGAAGTCGTGGGCCAGTTGGCCACTCCCGCCGAGGAAGTCGGCGAGCACCTGCGGCAGGTGCAGTCGACCCAGCACGGTGTTGGCATAGCAGTCGCCCTGTGACACCGCTTCGTAGCACCCGACGACAGCCCAGTCCTGCGCGCGGTCGGGGGGCAAGCCGGCGGCCTGCAGCGCGCGGCACACGACCGCGTGGTTCATGAACCCCGGCTGCCCCAGACCGGCGGCGGCCAGGGCGTAGGCTTCGTCCAGGAAGATCTCCGATGCTTCCGCGCGCCAGTTCACCGTCAGCGAAGGCTGGGTGCTGCGCAGCACCCGCACCGCGCGCAGCAGCAGGCAGGACAGCAGGTTGTCGGCCCCCTCGCCGCGCGCGTCCACGCCTCCCACGACGAGGTTCTGGCTCTCATCGCCCTCGCAGCACTTCAGGCAGAAGGCGCACACCAGCTCGAAGGCCTGCGCCCGCGACAGGCTCCGCTCCTTGAGGTCGCGCTCCAGCAGCGGCCAGAGCACCTGGTCCAGCCGGCCGAAGGAGATGGCCATTGTGGGGTTCTCGGCGTGCAGGAAGACCTGGGCGAGCCAGACGAGCTGCAGGCCCTGGCGGAAGGTCCTCGGCGGGGCGTCCGCGAGGTGCGCCAGGTCCTCGGCCAGCGGGTGTTCCGGCCCGGCCGCCTCCGCATGGCGCCGCACGAACCGGGCGAAGGCCTCCAGGGCTAGCGCGAAGGCCGCGAGCACCGTACGCTGCTCGTTCGTCCGCGGGGCGTGCTCTTGCAGCGCGCGCCGCAGGCCGCCGACACCGAGGCGGACCAGGGCCTCATAGTCGTGCACAATGTGGCCGGTGCTGGTCGCGTAGCCGCATCCCGCCAGCTCCTCGCGGGGGAAGGCCGGCGCGACCCCGGGCGGAGTGAAAGTCTGGTGTCCGGCGAGCAGGTCGTGGGGGGCGAGGTGTATCGGCAGGCTCTCGGCGACCTCCTGTAGGGCCAGGGCCCGGCGCCTCACCGACGGCTCGCCGACGCTGGCCCGGTAGGAGCGCAGGAGCGCCTCCCCAAACGCCTGTGCCATGGCCGGGTCGCTGTCAAGGCGCGCCTGGCGTTGCCGGAGCCGTTGCGCCAGTTCCTGCTGCAGTTGCGATACCCGGGGAGACAGTTCCATGGCCTGTCAGCACCTCGCTCCCGCTCACCATAGGCCGCCGGTTTGACCGTGTCAACAGACCGCTGCTATAATCCTCAGCGTCATGGGTATCGAGGAGATCATCCTGGTGGGGGTCGCGGCCGCGGCCCTCGCCTTCATCCTGGCGAAGCTGCACCTGGCCCGGTGGGAAGCGGTGCTGATCGCCGTCGGCGGGGCCGCTGCCTACCTGGTGCTGCGCGCCACCATCATGGACCTCCGGCAGGCCTTCACGAGTGTCGTGTTCCTCGTGGCCTACACGCTGATCGCCCTGGAGCGCCTGCACAAGACGACTGTCGCCGTGGCCGGCGCTGTGGTCATGCTTGTGACCGGACTGGTGACCCAGCAGGAAGCCCTGCACGGTCACGGCGAGATCGGCGGCGTGGACTGGAACACCATCTTCCTGCTGATCGGCATGATGATCATCGTCAACATCATGCGGCAGACGGGCGTGTTCGAGTGGGTGGCCATCAAGTCAGCCAAGCTCGGCCGAGGGCACCCGGTCGCGATCATGATCCTGCTGTCGGTGGCGACGGCGCTCCTGTCGGCGGTGCTGGACAACGTGACCACGGTGCTGCTGACCGTGCCGGCCGCGCTGCTCGTATGCGAGGCGCTCAGCATCAACCCAGTCCCGATGCTGATGTGCATCATCCTGTCCTCGAATATCGGGGGGACGGCCACGCTCATCGGCGATCCGCCCAACATCATCATCGGCTCCGCCGGACACCTGACCTTCCTGGACTTCTTGCGCGTAGACCTGCCGGTCATCGTGCTCGCGATGGTTGCCTTCTCCCTGACCATCAAGCTCGTCATGGGGAAGCGCCTGCACGTCACCGAAGAGCACCGGCGACTGGTGGCGCAGTTCAACGAGAGCGAGGCCATTACCGACTGGAAGCTGCTGCGGCGCTCGCTGCTGGTCTTCGGCCTGACGCTCGTCGGCTTCTGTCTGCACAGCGTGCTGCACCTGGAGATGGCCACGATCGCCATGACCGGCGCCGCCCTCATGCTGATCTTCTACCGCGAGGGCCCCGAGGAAGCCCTGCGGGACGTCGAGTGGCCGACCATCTTCTTCTTCATCGGCCTGTTCGTCATGGTCAGTGCGCTGGTGAAGGCCGGCATCGTGACGTTGCTGGGCACGGCGGTACTCAACCTGACGGCGGGCAACCTGACCGTGATGACGCTGTTTGTCCTGTGGTTCTCGGCTCTCGCCTCGGGCCTCATCGGCAACGTGCCCTTCACGGCGACGATGACCGCGCTGCTCCACAGCATGGCGGCCTCGCTGCACCCGGAAGCGACGGACTTCGCCGTCGCCGCCCACGCACCCAACGTCTACCCGCTGTGGTGGGCGCTGTCGCTGGGGGCCTGTCTGGGCGGGAACTTCACGCTGGTGGGCGCCGCGGCCAACCTGGTCGGCGCCGGCATCTCGGCCCGCGCCGGGCATCCCATCAGCTTCGCGCGCTTCATGCGCTACGGCGTCCCCATCACGCTGCAGGGCCTGCTCATCAGCAGTCTGTGGCTCTGGCTCGTGTTTCTGCGATGAGGGCGGCAGCATGATCACCGGCGGCATAGATGTCGGCTCGTTGACGGCCAAGGCCGTGATCCTGGACGCGGCGTCGGGGCACGTCCTGGGCACGTCCCTGCTGCGCCTGGCTCACGATCCCGGGGCGGCGGGACGCTTGGCCCTGGACGCCGCCCTGCAGCAGGCAGGTGTCGAGGCGGCCGCGCTCGAAGGCCTCAGTGGCACCGGCTACGGCCGCGTCGCGCTCGACTTCGTGGATTTCCGCATCACCGAGATCTCCTGTCACGCGCGCGGCGTGCACCACGTGCTGCCCCACGCGCACACGGTCATTGACATCGGCGGGCAGGACTGCAAGGCCATCGCACTGGACGAGGCCGGGCGGGCGCTCGATTTCGAGATGAACGACCGCTGCGCCGCCGGCACGGGGCGCTTCCTGGAAGTCATGGCCGGGGCTCTGGGGACCGACCTGGCCGGGCTGGCCGAGCTAGCCCTGTCCTCCCGCGATCCTGCGAGCTTGAGCAGTACTTGCACCGTTTTTGCCGAAAGTGAAGTCATCGGGTTGTTAGCACAGGGAAGGAACCGTGCTGATCTGGCAGCCGGGCTCTGCCGGGCCGTGGCCCAGCGGGTAGTGGCCATGACGCAGCGCCTCGGCCTGGCGCCGCAGGTGGCCCTGACGGGCGGCGTGGCGCTCAACGCCGCCGTCCGCGAGGCGCTGCAAGGGCTCGTGGGCCTGCCGATCTCCGTGCCCCCCCAGCCGCAACTGACCGGCGCGTTGGGGGCGGCGCTGCTGGCTGCCGAAAGGAAGACTGCTCCGCGATGACGTGGCCGCATCCCCGGCCTGTAACTGTCCTGTTGATGGCTGCCCTGGTGGCTGTCGGCGGCCGCGCCGCTGGCGACAGCGATGACCCACCGGCCTCGCGCGCGGCCATCGCCGCTTACCGCGAGGCCCTGTCGGAATGGGAGGCGGGCCACCAGCAGCAGGCTGTCTCGGGGTTCAACAAGGCGGCGGAGTTGGCCCCCCAGTGGGGTGCGCCCAATGCCCGCCTGGGCGTCATCTACCAGCTGCAGAACCGTGAGGCCGAGGCCCGCGCGCAGTATGCGCTGGCCCAGGCCGCCTCGGTGGGCGAGCCCGGCCAATCGTCGGATGAGGCAGCGAGACTGCGCGCCCTCATCATCGCCAACGAGGCCTACACGATCTACCTGATCAACGCCGCGCGCCTGGAACAGGGCGTGCCGGTGGTGGTGCCTGACCCCACCGTGGACCGGGTCGCCCGCCGCCACAGTGAGGAGATGCGGGACAGGAACTACTTCAGCCACAACTCGCCGACTCCGGGCCTGACGACCTGTCAGGACCGCTTCCGGACCGTGTTCGGCTACAAGCCGCGCCTGATTGGCGAGAATGTGGCGCGCCGGTGGGGCACGCTGTTCTCCCTGAGCGAGGAGAAGATCCTCGCCACCCACCATGACCTGCTCAGTAGCCCCGGCCATCGCCAGAACATGCTCTACCCGACCGTGCAGTGGCTCGGGGTCGGCCTGGCCGCCAACGCCAACGGCGACTACTGGCTGACGGAAGTGTTCGTCGAGCCGGGACGGTAGGCGCAGGGGTCTGTCCCCGTGAGAGCGACGCAGTCGCTCTCAGAGGGGGCTGACCCCGCCCATGTCACGCCATGGGGTCAGCCCCCGCCGTGACCGCCTGCGGCGATCTCTCCGGGGCCAGACCCCACTTGCCCGGCAGACCCCCCCATCGGGAGAAGTGCCTGTGGAAGACGACATCCGTGCCCAGTTGGCCGCCTCCATCCGCGTCAAGGAGGCCGTGGCGGCAGACCTCACACCGGCGATCGCGCAGGCGGCCGCCCTCTGGGGGGAGACGCTCCGCGGGGGCGGCCTGATCGCCTTCTGTGGCAACGGCGGCAGCGCGGCTGACTGCCAGCACCTGGCCGGCGAGTTGGTCAGCCGCTTCCGCCGCGACCGCCCGGCCTATCGCGGGCTGGCCCTCAGCACCGACACCTCCATCCTCACCGCCATCGGCAACGACTTCGGCTACGAGCGCGTCTTCGCCCGGCAGGTCGAGGGTCTGATGCGGCCGGGCGACCTGCTGGTGGCCCTGAGCACCAGCGGCACGGCGCGCAACTGTGTGCTGGCCGTCGAGCAGGCGCGCAGCATGGGCGTGGCGACCATGGCGCTGACCGGGGCCAGTGGCGGCGCGCTCAAGCCACTGGTGGACCTGTGCCTGTGCGTCCCGAGCAGTGACACCCCGCGCATCCAGGAAGCGCACATCACCATCGGCCACATCCTGTGCGATCTCGTCGAGGCTGAGCTGAGCGGCGATGGGCAGGCTTGATCTGCAGCGCGTGTCGGCGCAGCTCCACGGCCGGCGCCTGCGCGGGCCACTCCTCTACCGCGAGCAGACCACTTCGACCAACGACGATGCTCTTGCCCTGGCCGCGGCGGGCGCGGCCGAGGGCACGGTCGTCATCGCCGGCGCACAGGTCCAGGGCCGTGGTCGCCGTCAGCGCTCCTGGACCGGCCACCCCGACCATTCCCTGCTCTTCACCCTCGTGTTGCGTCCCACGCTGCCTCCCGAACTGTTCCCGCGCCTGGTGAACATGATCGGCGTGGGTGTGGCCGACGGGTGCGCCCACGCGGCCGGCTGCCCGGTGGGCACCAAGTGGCCCAATGACGTCATGGCCGGAGGGCGCAAGATCGTGGGCATCCTGGTCGAGGCCCGCGCCCCGGGATATGCCGTCGCGGGCATCGGCATCAACGTGCTGGGCAACGCCACGGACTTCCCCCCCGAGTTGCGCGACAGGGCGGGCACGCTGGCAGGCTGCGCCACCACGGGCCTGACCCGCGAGGACGCGCTCGCGGCGGTGCTGAACGAGACCGACCGCTGGTATGATGCGCTGCTGCGGGGGGAATGGGATCAGGTCCTCGCGCGGCAGCGCGAGCTGGAGACGACCATCGGGCACGAACACGCGGTGCTTGTCGACGACGAGTGGATCAGTGGGACGGTGCGCGATCTCTCGCCCGAGGGCGGGCTGGTCATCGAGACCGCTGACGGCCTCCGCACCGTCACCGTGGGCGAGGTGTCGTGAGGCCAGCCGGGGGCGTCCGGCATGAGCCCTACCTCACGAACTCCCGGCCCTCATCCCGATTCCCGTGTCACCGCCCCGCCACCAGCCTCGCCCCGCCCCACAGCGCATGGTCGCTGCCGATGCCGTCCCCTGCCGACGTGACCCAGAGCCGCAGGTACTTCGCCCCCGGCAGCGGCAACTCGAGCACCTGCGCCTCCTGTCCGCCCCGTACTACCGGCGAGGTATACAGCGTCTTCCACTCTCCCTGCGGGGTGTCGCTCACCTGCACCACGAACTCGACGCTGCCGGCTCCGTTGGACGATGTGCTGACGCCGAGGTCGGACTTGAGCACCAGGGCGCCCTTGTCCGTCGGTAGCTGGTAGACCACCTCGGCGTGCTCGCCCTGCGGGCTAGGCTCCGGGTGGAGCATCAGGCACTTCGGGTACGACACCTCGCCGATCTGGGCCGGGTTGCCTACGTAGTCCGTGTCGCGGATCAGGCCGCCATGGGCGAACGAGCTGACCGGCTTGAGATCGCTCAGGTAGATCGCGTCGGCCTCCTGCGGCTGGCGCACCATGAACCCCACCTGCACAACGGTGCGGTGGCGCTCAACCGACTTGTCGCTCACGCCAACCAGCACCGTGTGCTTGCGGACCGCCGTCTCGGCCGCCAGTGCCCGCTGCAGGTCCACCTCCACCCGCAGGCTTCTGCCCTGCTCGCCCGGTGTGCTCTTCACGAGCGCCGCCGCCACCGGCTTCCCATGCAGCGTCGCACTCAGCCCGGCGGTGTCGAGTGGATTGGCCGCGTCCGTGAAGCTCACGACCAGCGCCTTGGGCGCCTCGATCCAGCCCAGCTTCGGCGCCTCCTCGAGCGGGATCTGCTTGCCGTCCAGCGTCACCGTCGCGCCAGGCGCGTCCTTATCGTTCAGGTTCAGCCACGCCGGCTTGCCCACCAGCAGTCGCACGGGCCCGCGCTGCGTCTCTGCGGCGGTGAAGGTGCTCTTGCCCTGCGCGGCCAGAGTCCAGTCGCCGCCGGTGCTCACGCAGACAGGCCCGCTTGTGGCCGGCGACTTGAGCGTGAAGCCGCCCGTGCCGGTGGCGCTGTACTGGGTCCAACCCTCGGCTGGCTCCTGCCGGAAGCTGAAGTCGTTGGCGACACACACCTGCAGCCCCGGCTCGACGCCGTAGATGACATACCAGTCGCCGACCTTGATGCCGTCGGCCGCCAGGTTCACATTCCCGACCAACTCGATGGTGTCCCCACCGTAACCGCCACCGACCTCGTTCACCTGCTTGATCGTGTAGAGCTTGTTGTGTGCGGGGAACCACAGCTTCAGGCCCCAGCACCAGGGGTTGTCACCGTGGTCCACGACGGGTCGCCAGGAGCGCACGACGTTCGGCCGGTCCTCGGGCAACACCGTGACCTGGTGCCAACTCACGATGAGGGGGGCGTGGTCCTGCATGTCCACGCGCACGAGCCCGCCGGGCAATGCCGTAGCCTTGTCTATGCGCCAACCCTCATTGCCCGGATCGCGCAGCTCGCTCTCATAGCGCACCAGCAGTTGGCGGTCGTGGAGCGGGCCGACGGCGTCCCCCCCCTGGCCCCCCCCTGAAGGGGGGGGAGAGGCAAGGACCGGCCAGGGCTTGTCGGGCTTGACGATCAGCGCCGTCTCCTGCCGCGTGCCGGTCAGATCGCCAATCACGTCCACGACCTCGCCGGCGAAATCGCCGGGCAAGTTCACGCCGAAGCCCCCGACGCGCAGGTACGTTCCCCGGCAGACCTCGGAGGCGATCACCCTCCCTGCCCTGTCCTGCCGCAGCAGCGCGTAGCGGGCATCGGTCTCGGTCCCATCGGGCAGCTTGAGCTTCCCCGCTTCCGACTGGTAGATGACGGTGTCGGTGTGCCCGCCGGCCATCTGCAGGCGCAGGGCCAGCGCGTCACGCTCCGGCCCCGCGAGGCTCGTGACTTGCAGCGGCGTGACCGTCCTCACGCACGACTGCTCGCCCTCGCGGAAGCCTTCGAGAATGTGCGCGAACAGGCTCGTGGCCGTCTGGCCGGGCTTGGCGACGCGCCGCTCGATGAGGAAGTCGCGGGCCTCGAGGAAGGCGACGTTGCCCTCGGCGCGCACCCCGCCGGGCAGCGGCTGGTGCAGCGTCCCGATCCACGGCCCCTTGCCGCTGATGAGCTGCGTCTGGCCGTCGGGCTGGGTCAGACCGATCATCCGCAGGCGCACGCGGCCCACGTCGTCGGGCAGGGGGCGCTTGAAGGGCTTGCCGCCCGGATCGCGCGGCGCCAGCTCCGCGGCATCCTTGCGCCAGGTGACATCCCAGGTCGGTCCGGCCGGCCCGAGCCGCTCCACCTTCGTCACGCGCTTGAGGTTCGGAGCATCGCTGTCGTTCTCAGGCAGCTTGCCGCCGTAGAACGTCTGCGTCAGGTCCGCATCGGCGCCCACCGCCGCGGGCAGATTGGCCTCGGCCCGGTCCGCCACGGCGCTGTTGTATAGCGTGTGCCGCTGCGCCCCGCTGATCTTCGTCAGGTCCAGGACATAGGGTCGCCCGTCGGGTCCCTCCACGCCGATGAGCGCGCGCCGGAACTCGTTGATCTGCTTGTCCTTGCGCGACCAGGTGTAGTGGTCCCGCACGTCAAGCACCTGGAAGCCCGAGCCCGGCTCGCCTGCCGCCTCCCCGCCCTTGAAGGTGATGACCTCCCCGTAACCCCGGTTGTCGCCCCAGCCCGCCCCGGGGCCGACATCATCCACGGTCAGGTTGTTTTGGCACAGCGGGCTATGGGCATAGTTCCACGACCAGTTGTCCGGCGGCCGTCCGCCCTCGGCGATCTCCTTGGGGTAGCCCATCTGCTTGAGCGCCTGGAACGCCGGGCGGTCCCACTGCAGGTGCACGTTGTGCCAGTACGCCGCATAGCCCCCCTTGCGCAGCACGGGGACGCCGTCTACCCAGCACTCCAGGCTCAGCGCGTCCTGAGCGTTGTGCAGCGTGGCGCGGGTGTAGTCCAGGCACAGCTCCTGCCGATGGCCCGGCCCGCCGAGGCGCATGATCCCCACGCCATAGCCCGCCCAGTTCCGGCTGCCGACCCGCTCCTGCTCGCGCACGGCGGCCGCGTCCACGGTCATGTTGCCGGCGAAGGCCTGCTCGTGCTGGTCGCCAAACTCAACCTGCAGGCCCCGTACGGTTGTGAGCCGGCGCAGTTCGCCGTTGGCCGCATAGTAGAACGGGTGGTCCTCCAGGAACCTGGGGTAGAACTCCAGCCAGCCCTTGGGGTCGGCCAGGAAGGGGTAGAAGTAGCCGCCGGGCATGGCCATGTAGTTGGGCGCGCCCTCGCCGTTGAGGCCGTCCTGGTAGGTGTGGTTGTACATCGCCACTTCCTGCGCCGGGCCGGCGAAGTCAGTCAGCGTGGCGTCCTGGGCGAGCAGCCCCAGCAGCCACAGGTCGCAGTAGTTGGCCTCCTGGTAGTTGGTCAGCAGTTTCTGCGAGAAGGCCGTCTTGAACATGAGCACCAGGTCGCCCAGGAGCTTGCTCATGATCTTGCGGTCCAGCGCCTCGGGGTCGCCGTACAGCTTCTGCGACACGGCCTTGAAGACCGGGTGGTGCCGTACGCGGCCGAAGGGCTCGACCCAGACGTGCTCGTCCACCATGTTCAGCCAGCCGGGGCTGGAGAACGGAATGCGCCGCCCCCAACTGCCCAGCGGTGTGAGTTCGAAGATGCCGGGCTGGGGTACGCTCTGCCACGCGGCCCGCGTCAGGGGCTTCCCCTGGTACGTCGCCAGCGTGTTGTTGGCCGCCAGCGGCAGGCCGTGGTACGTGTCCGCCACCCGGTCCAGGATGATCGCGATCTTGTGCACCGCGCAGGGGTTGCCGTTCTGGTCGAACTGCTGGGCCAGGCGGCGCACCAGGTCGCAGTCCTGTTGCAGCCACCGCCGGTAGTCCATCATCGTGCGGATGAACAGCTCCCACTCCACCCCGTCCTTGTCCTTGAAGACCGTGCAGGAGTCCTCGTACATCGTGTCATCGAGGTGCTGGAACTTGATCTTCTCGGTGGGGCGGAGGGGGTAGTCCGCCGGCATGTCCTGCTCGCGGCCGTAGAGTCTGGTCTTGCAGCAGTTGGTGGTGGCGACATACCACTGGCCGGGTTCGTAGGTCAGCCCGAAGCCCCAGGAGCCGCACAGGGGACAGTAGGTGTTCAGAGCCGCCTCGGCCTTGCCGGCCGTGGGAGCGGTCACCGACCGCGAACTCACCCGGGCGAAGGGGGCGATGTGGCGCGGGAAGTCGGCGGTCAGCTCCGCGTCCGTCGGCGCGGTGGCGGCATACTTCGCATACGCCTCCGCTTCCGGCAGCGCCGGGTGATCCTTGGCCCACAGCGCCATCTGCTGCTTGGTGTAGTCCGCGAACAGGTTGTCCGGCGTCAGGTGCGGCATCTGGCGCCCGGGGGCCAGTTCCGCCACCTTGGCCCCACGGTCGGGCGCGTTCCAGCGTAGGCCCGCCTGCGGCAAAGCCTGGCTGCCCAGAAGGAGCATAGCGATCATCAGGGCTAGACGCATGAGAGACCACCTCGGGGAGCGACGAGTGACAAGTGATGAATGATGAATGAGGCCCGGTCGCTGCCTCTGGCGCGCGCGGCATCGCCATTCATCACTCATCATTCATAGTTCATCATTGGCCGTTCAGAACAGCGACAACTGCGGCTTCTCCTCGGGTGCCTCGGGCTCGGCGGCCTGTCGCTCCCAGGTGCGCAACTGCAGGCCCACCCACCCCATGTCCTGCGGGCCGGCGATGGCCGCCGCGCCCTGAGCCAGGAGCTGGGCATTGCCCTCGCGCAACTCGTCCTGCTCGGGCCACTGCACCGCATACAGCCGCCGGCCCTGTTGCAGGGCCGCCTGGGCGGTGGCGAGGCTCCCACCCGTGGCGCGGCACTCCACCACGATGACTCCGCGCGAGAAGAGCGAGATCAGGCGGTTGCGGGCCATCAGGTTGGGGATGGTGGGCTGGGCGACGGGGGACAGCTCGGAGATGACGGCGCCGACCCCGATGATGCGCTGGGCCAGCTCCTCGTTCTCGGGTGGCGTGATGTTGGCAATCCCGCTGCCAATGATGGCGATGGTGCGCCCCTCGCGGTTGAGCGCCCCCAGGTGAGCGGCGGTGTCCACACCGCGCGCCAGGCCGCTGACCACGGTGAACTCATCGGCCGCGGCCGCTGTCGCCAGCTTGCCGGCCATGCCCATGCCCTCATGGGTCGGGCTGCGCGTGCCCACGATGCCCACGGCCAGCGTATCCGCCGGCAGCAGTCGGCCCTTCACGCACACGACCGGGGGGGGATGCGGCAGCTCGCGCAACGTCTCGGGGTAGTCTGCGTCGGGGCTGAAGTAGACATGGGCCCCGTTGCCCCGCACCTGCTCCGCCAGGCGACCGAAGCTGTCGAGCGTGTGCCGGACGCGCTGCATCGCCGCGGCCTGTGGCTGCTTGAGGCGCGCCTCGCCGTTGACGAGCGCGGCCTCATCGGCCTGCAGCGCCGTCGTCGCCGATCCGTAGACCGCCATGAGCCGGGCGAACCCCGCCGGCCCGATCTCCGCACCCCAGCACAGCCCTAGCCATGCCAGGCGCTCGCGGTCGTCCATCACCAGGTCTCCGTAGAGGCGCGATTCATCGCGCCCGTAGTACGGTCGGACAGAGTGGGCGCGATCAATCGCGCCGCTACACGCTCGGTCGCCGCTGGTACGCCAACGCCATCAGGTACTGATTCACGCTCTCGGGCGTCACCAACCCCACCATCCGCCCTTCGTCCACCACAGCCGCGACGGGGCAGGCGCCGGTCGAGATCTCCTGGAACACGTCGGCTAGGCTATCGTTGGGGCCGACCCGACATGGGTCGCCGACCATGACTTCCGCCACCGTCGTATCGCCCCCGTGCTCCTGCATCCCGGCGATCAGCGCATGCCGCGTGACCAGCCCCACGAGGTGCCCCTCATCCACCACCGGGAAGTCGTGCTGGTAGCTGTGGCCCGCATACTGGAAGGCTTCCGCCAGCGTGTCATCCTTGTCGAGGGCACGGAAGTCGTTGACCATGGCCTGCCATGCGGGCACCTCGCGCAGCGTCCGCCGCACCCGCACCTGCGTGTCCTCGGACGTCGCGCCCATGTAGATGAACAGCGCGATGAGGACGAGGAACCACTCGTGGGTGAAGAACGCGAACACTCCCCCGACGATGGCCAGGGTCTGGCCGACGATGGCGGCGGTGTGCGTGGCGGCGGCATAGTCCATGTGGAAGGCCAGCAGCGCCCGCAGCACGCGGCCGCCGTCCATGGGGAAGGCCGGGAGGATGTTGAACCCGGCCAGCATGATGTTGACCCAGGCCAGCCGCGCCACGAAGGACGCGCCCCCGGCGTGCAGGGGGCTCAGGAACGTCTGCACATTGCCGCCCATCACGAAGACGATGGCGCTGAGGACGACGGCAATGGCCAGGCTGGCCAGCGGCCCCACCACGGCCACGTTGAGTTCCTGGTGCGGGTCATCAGGCATGCGCTCCATCATGGCGACGCCGCCGATGGGCAGCAGGATGATGTAGCGCACCGGCACGCCGTACTTGCGCGCCATCAGGCTGTGCGCCAGCTCGTGGATGATGACACACGCGAACAGCGCCACCACGAACAGCACGCCGGAGACGCGGCCCATCCCACTCATTGCCTGCGTCGGCGCTGCCACCAGGAGCAGCAGCAGAAAGAACGTCACATGGATGCGCAGGGGAATGCCAAACAGCTTCCCGATCTGGAACGACCAGGTCATGTGTCCACCTCAGTGACGATGTGACGCCCGCGCCCGGCGGCCGAACCAGCAGCCCGAGGCGAACCAGTAGCGCGGGCGGCCTCGCCCGCGCCCGGCCTCAGCGCAGGTCCACGATCTCTTCCTCGAGGCCCGCAAAGCAGGTGTCCTCAAGCGTGAGCTTCCGGATGCCCGGACCGATGCGCAGGCCGAGGCGGCGTCGACTCCGGCTCTTGCGGCGCGTATCGCGGATCACATTGCCGCGCAGGACGACGCCCTCGGCACGCCCCAACATCTCAACAGCGATGCAGTCGCCCTTGCCTCCGCTGTCCTCGATGGTGTTGCGCTCGAGCACATTGCGGTGCGGGTCGCGGCCGGGATGGTGATGCTCCCGGAAGATCACCCCGTGCACGGCGCTGCGCCGGATGACATTGTCGCGGATGACGTTGTCGGTGTCGCGATGCCCGATCGAGAGGCCGAACTTGCGGCTGTCCTCGATGGTGTTGCCCTCGGCCAGCCCGTGCTTGACGCCCCAGCAGAAGAAGATCCCCTGGTCGTTGCCACGGCACAGGTTGCCGCGGATCACCGGGCGCTGTGAGCCGCTGCCAGGATGGAGCCCCAGGTCGGCGTTGTCCAGCAGCCGGCAGCCCTCGACGGTAACATCATGGCAGACCTGCCAACTGATCCCGTCGCCGTGGTTGTCGCGGCTGGTCACTTGGCGGATCGTCACCCGCTCGCAATCCTGCAGGAACACGCCCCCGCCGTGGTTGCCGTCCAGGTGCTCGGTCGCGGCCCGGTTGCCGTCGAGGGTCAGGCCCGCGACGGAGATGTCAGTGACGTTCTCGCCGCTGATGAGCGGATAGAGCGTGGCGGCCTCGGCTCCCGTGAACGCCGGTGCACCCTCCGCGGGGGCCACGCTCGGGGCAATCCAGAAGTTCTTGCGCGGGTCGCGATCAATGGTGACGTGGTGCCCCTCGATGGCGATGACGGTGCGCTTGACGATCTGCCGCTCGCCCGAGTGTGGCGACTGCCCGCGCAACAGCAGGCCCCCGCCCACGCGGAAGATCGAGGGGTCCTTCACGGGCACGACGCGGCCGTACCAATCCAGGTCCTCGATCAGCTTCGTGCAGGCCGACGGCGTCTTGCGCAAGACGGTGTCCTCGCCGCCGCCCACGAGGCGTATCCGAGGCCGCAGGAACAGCGAGTTGCCCATGCCATACACACCGGGCAGGATGCGGACGGTGCCGCCGCCCAGAGCGTGTACGGCGTCCACAGCCGCCTGCAGGGCGAGGTGGTCGCTGCCGGTGATGTCCGCGCGCTTCAGTCCGACAGTGATCTCCAGTGACGCCACCTGTCTCCTCCTGGCGGTATCGCCTGCCTGTGTGTGGGTGCAGCCCCACGCTCTACTACCCACACTTGCCGGTTCGTCACCCTTGCGTCGCATCCCTCCCAAAGCCGCACGGAGGCCTCCGGGCCGGGCATCGCGAATTGGCTGTGATGCTGCCTGACGAGCCCTACCAACTCCCACCCGAGTTCCGACAGCAACCGCTGGCAGCACGCGCGCTGGAAGACTACGCGCTATGCCCGCGCCGCTTCCTGCTCTCGTTCTTTGTCGGCCGCGAGGAAGAGCGCCGCTTCCACGGCGGTCCGGCGGCGCTGCACACGGCTGTGCGTCACGCCCTCGTGGAATGCCATGGTCGCGGCGGTCCGCACCTGGCTCCCGTCGAGAGTCTCCTCGACAGCTTCGAGGCCCACTGGCAGGGCGACCTGTGCGCCGACAGTATTGAGGAGCAGCAACTCCACGACCAGGGCCGGGGCATGCTGCAGGACTACCACGACGATCACCGCGGCGACACGGTCGAAGTGGTCGCTACCGACCAGCGCTTCGAAGCCGCGATCGAGGGTCAGGCCTTCGTCGCCGTGGCGGACGTCGTGCTGCAGCCGCACGACGGCGGTCGGGAAGTGGTTCGCTTCGTCACCGCCCGTCGCCCACTGGACGAGGACCAGCTCCGCGCCGACCTGTCGGCCCAGGTGCTCTGGCTGCTGGCGCACGAGCACTACGACACGAGCCCCGACCTCCCGAGCCGCGTGGGCGCGCGTGTCCTCACGCGCGCAGATACGGACGCGCCCCTCCGCGTCCTCTTCTACTCCCTCCGCCAGCGCCTCGCCCACGAGGTGGTGCTCTCGCCCGAGCAGGCTGACCTCGCCCGCCGCGACCTCGCCACCCGCGCGGCCCGCCTGTACCGCGAGCACGACTTCGCCCCCGTCAAGGGGAGCCAGTGCCGCTACTGCCGCGTGCGCCGCAGGTGTCCGCTGTGGCAACGCTAGCGCGGCGTGCTTCGTGGTGGTGCCTGCCGGTCATGCTGGCCGCCTTCCTGCTCGTCTCGCCGTGCCTGGCGCAGCTCCGGGGCCTGCAGAAGGGCAACCTGACGGCCTACTACGAAGCACGCGACGAAGACTTCGCCGAGGAAGCGCTCCATGCCGGTGTCGCCGCCCTGCCGACGCTGCAGGACGCCCTGGGGATCCGCAGCGAGCGCAGCCCCGCCATCTCGCTGATCGTCACGCGCGACGACCGCCAGTTCGACCGCTACGTGGGCGAGAAGATGCCGCCCTGGGTGCAGGGCGTGGCGCTGCCGGGGCGACGCATCGTGCTGCGGACGCTGGCCCCGGCGGTGATGCGCACGGTTACGGCCCACGAACTGACCCATGTGCTGCTCGATGAGATCGCCGACGCCGTGGGCATTGACCCGCCGCGCTGGCTGCATGAAGGCCTCGCCAAGTACGCCGCGGACGACTTCTCGCAGGCCGACCGGGAGGTCCTGGGGCAGGCGGTGTTGGAGGGCCGACTGCTGTCGCTCGAGCAGCTCGACGCGGCCTTCGCCGGCGAGCGCGAGCAGGTCAGCCTGGCCTACGCCGAGAGCTACACCTTCGTCCGCTTCCTGCACGACCAGCAGCCAGACGGAGGCATCGCGCAGTTGCTGCGCAACCTCGGCCTGACACACGACATGAGCCGCGCGCTGCTGCGCACCTACGGCCGCACCGAGCCTGAGCTGGAGAAGGCCTGGCTGCAGCAGGTCAGCCGCGACTACCTCCGGCACGGGCTGCCCTTCCCGGGCGAGCTGCTTATCCTGGTTGCCATGGGTGTGTTGTTCCTGCTCGTGCACCTGATCAACCAGCGGCGGCGCCGCGCGATCCGTGCCCGCTTGCAGGAAGAGGAGCGCCTGCGGCGAATCTTCGGGATAGTGCCGAACGACAACGATGATGAGCCCGATGAGGCGGACGAGGAAGTCTGGGAGTAGCCCGGGAGCCGGACCCTTCTGCGCTGGGCTAACGTCTCATCCTACGGGGAGCTGCGGCCTGCGGGGCTGACCCATGGTCCGACGGTTCCCTGATACCTGACCCATAGACCGAGGCCTGCACATGCTCGAAGCCATCAGCAACTACGCCAACCAGATCTGGAGTTCGACCCTGACCAACCGTATCGTGTGGGCCATCTGCATCGGTATCGTCACCGAGTTGCTGGTCTGGCTGCTCAACCGGCGGCTGCGCCGCGCCTTCGGCCCCGTGCTCCAGCGCGATGTGGTTCTGGACGCCACCGAGCGCGTCCGCCGTCGCCGCATCATCCTGGGGCTGCCGCTGCTGCTCGTGCGCGCGGTCCTGTACGGCCTCGCCCTCATCGTCGTGCTGCGCTACCTGGGCTTCAACACCAGCGCCGAGCTGGTGCCGCTCACCGTGTGTTTGCTAGCCGTGGCCGTCGCCATCGGCTGGCAGGCGCTGCTCGACGCCGTGGCGGGCTACTTCATCGCCTACGACAACCTGTTCGCCACCGGCGACCGGGTCACCATTGGCGACCTGAGCGGCACGGTGGTGGAGGCGGGCCTGCGTCACACCCGCCTGCGGGCCGCCGACAACCGCGAGCTGATCATCGCCAACCACACGATCAAGCAGGTCATCAACCACACGCGCACCGGGGAGATCGAGCGCCGCGCCGCGCGGTAGCGCCGGCGTCACGCGGCACCCCCGGCGTCACCCGAGGCGCATCCCGGAGACCACTCAAGCAGTCCAGTAGGGCAGGCGGCCTCGCCTGCCCGGCTCACCCTCGGCCGCTACGCCGATACACGTACGCGTTCCCTCGCTTGCCCACGTGCTTCACGACCCCCAACCGCCGCAGTGCGTAGGCCATCTTGGCCGCCGTGGGCTTGCGCAGCTTGAGCGCCTCGCGCAACTCCGCGACCGTGAAGTCGCGCGGCAGCTCCTCGGGCAGCAGCGCGGCCAGCTCGCGCGGATGCTCAAAGCGCCGCGCGCCGATGATGTTCACCAGTTCCCGGCCGATCAGCGACACGCCTTGCCGTCGCCAACTGCCCATGCCGTCCCGGCGGCGCAGGTCCCGTTCGTGGGTGAAGACGATCTCCAGCGACAGGCGGCGATGGCGCGGCAGGTCGTGCAGGTGCAGCAACTGCTCGAAGACATCGGTGGCGGCCCCGCGCTTGGGCGACCGCCGGGCCGACACCTCCCGCCCCGCCCCGTCCACGTACACGATCGTCTTGCGCTCCGCCACGGGGTAGACCAGCACCACCGGGTGCTTGCGCAGCAGTCGCCGCAGCTTCTCGCGGATGGCGCCGAAGGCCCCGGTCTGTATCTCGTAGACAACACCCTCGCGCAGCACGTCGGCGCGGTAGCCCTCGATGAGGGCTTCGACGACGCCATCGTCCCCGGCGTAGTGCTGCTGCAGGGCCACATGCAAGTCGGTCGGCATGGGCCCGGTCTTCGCCGCCGGGCGGGGCGAGGCCTGCCGGTTGCGGAGTTGGGGCGAAGTAGCGGGGGGTGTTGCAGGATGGGGGGGTAGTGTGGGCTTCCAGCCCGCCCCGGAGCGCGGCTCTCCAGAACCGCAGCCCCGTCGCAGGGCCCCGCCCACCTTCGCGCTACGCGCTACGGCGGCCACCCCACGACTCCCTTCATCTCCCCATCGCCTCATCCCCTCATCCCCTCGTCACACCCCCCCCGCCGTCAGCTCAGCACCACCTCCTGCGGGGGTAGGTTGAGCATCAGGCCATGCCTGGGGATGGTCGTGACGATCTCTCGGGCGTCGCGGTCGGGGAAGGCCTGGGCGAGCTTGCCGCACAGGCGGCTGCGGTGGGCGTAGATCTGCCCCGGCTCGGCCAGCGGCTCGCCCCACATGCGGTCATAGAGCACCTCGTAGCTGACGCACTTGCCGGGCTTCTCGGCCAGCGTGTGGAGCAGCCGGAACTCCGCCGGCCGCAACGGCACCGGCTGCCCGAAGAACACCGCCAGGTCGGGCCGGTCGTGGCTGAGCACCAGCGCTGGCAGGGGAGGCGCTTCCGCCTCGCGTGGGGCGGGACTTCCAGGACCGCCCGATACGTCGCGTGGTGCAGAACGGCCCGGACCACCCACTCGCCGCTGTGCCGCCGCGAGCACCTCACGCGCCACGCGCCCGGGCAGAATCTCCGCCAGGCGCTCCTGCCCCGCTGCCACAATCTCCCGCGCCTCCTGCAGCCCCGCTTGCGCCAACTGGCGGGCATGGTCGCGCCCCAGTCCGAAGCATGTCAGCCGCGCGAGCGGCAACTCCTCCGGCGTGAGACCGTGGCCGAGGCACTCGGCATGGCGACGCAGGCCCTCGGTGCTCGCCGCCCGCCAGCCGCGCTCGAGGCCGATGTCCGCCAGCGTCTCGACCAGCCACCCGACGACCTCCCCGAGGTGCCCCAGGCGCGCCGCCGCCAGGCGCACGCCGCGTTCCACCTCGTACGTGTCCTCGCTGCCCAGCCATCGGTATAGCGTCAGCACCGTGCGGGCGGCGCGCTCCCGCACGCGCCAGTCGTGCCGCTGGTCGCCCAGAAGTTCCTCCAGCAACTCGCCGTCTTGCCCCAGCTCCCCCGCGTGGCGCCGCAAGGCCTCCAGGTAGTCGCTGCGCCCCCCCCCGCCCGGGGGACCGGCTTCGCGGGCCTCGGCCGTCATGGCGGCGATGAACGTGGCCTCCAGCTCCGTCGGTGGGCGCGGCCGGGCGGCCCATGCGGCCAGCCAGCAGAATGTCTCGAAGCATACACCCGCCGCCGCGGCCCGCTGCCCGAGCGAGGTCGGCGCCACGCGCGCCCCGATCGTGTGCACGAGACCGCTGTCACGGCAGCGGGTCAGCACCTCGCGGATGCTGTCGGGCAGCTCCGCGCGGCTCTGGAGGTAGGCGCTGAACGTCCCGGCATAGACTTCATCCAGCGACGCCCCGCGCATGGCGGCCCCGGCGGCGATGGTCAGGGCTGCTTCGGCGGGCTGCAGCCCCATGAGCGCCGGTTCCGGCGGGCTGAAGGTGCTTCTGAGATAGCGCGCAGCGAGGGCCTCGGCGGCCAGGTCGGAGTCCGCCAGCAGAATGCCGCGCCCGAAGCCGCCGGAGCCGAGGCGCCCCGCACGGCCGGCGCGGTTCTCGAAGTCTGCCCGCGAGATGGGGGAGAGGGCCGAGGGCGCGCCGGCGATCTCGCTCTGCCAGCCGTGCGGGTCGATGATGACGTTCCGGGCCGGGAGGTTCACTCCCAGCGCCAGCGTCGGCGTCGAGCAGAGCACAAGCACCTCCCCGGCGGCAAAGGCCTGCTCCACCGCCCGCCGGTCCTCGCACTGCAGGTCGGCGCTGTGGAAGGCCACGCCGCACGCCATGAGCCGCTGCAGTTGCTCGCGGACGGCCGTGCGCTCGAGGTCGGCCAGCGCGTGGGGTCCGGCGTCCTCCCCATCACGAGCAGTGCGGGCCTCCACCCCGCCCCCGGTCTCTTGGTCCGTTCCGCCCCTCTGCGGGCTGAAAGCCCGCACTACTGAGGTGGCATCCTCCAGCCTCTCCGCCACTGCCAGCGCCAGCCGCAGTGCCGTCGCCCGGTCCCGGACGAAGAGGATCGTCGGCTCCTTGCGGCGGGCGAAGTGCAGGGCGAGGCGGGCCGCCGTATCGTTCGCGTTGTCGTCATCGGCCGCCGCGAAGCCCTCCAGCCGCTCCTCCACCATGCGCCCCTGGGCGCCCACATAGGAGAAGTGGTTGCCGACCAGCACACCCTTGCGCAGCTCCACCGGGCGCTCGTTGGTCTCCAGCCATTCTGCCCCCAGGTAGTCGGCCAGGCGCGGCGAGGCTCCGAGACACGCCGACAGCCCGACGATCTGCAGGCCCTCGCCTCGCTTGGCCTGCGCCAGCCGCCGCAGCTCTCCGAGCAGCAGCTCCAGGCACGGGCCGCGCTCGGGTTCGGACAGCGTCTGCAACTCGTCAATGACCGCCAGGCCCAGGAACTGCGACACACCGCCGCGCGCCCACAGCGCCCTGACCTTCTCAGGGATGGCGAGGGCGATGTCAAAGTCACCGCTGGTGAAGCGGCGGTCATCCTGCCGCCGGTCGCGAGTAGTGACGATGATACGCAGGCCCAGGGAGCTGTACAGCGCGGTGAAGTGGGCGAACTTGTCCTCGGCGAGGGCTTTGGTGGGGACGAGGTACAGCACCTTGCGTCCGGCGAGCGCGGCCCGCGTGGCGGCCATCTCGCCGACAAACGTCTTGCCGGCGCTCGTGGGCGCCTGCACGATCAGGTTCCGCCCGGCCAGCACGCCATGGCGCGCCACGGCCGCCTCCTGAACCGGCAGCAACTCCTGACCGTACGCTTCTTCCCAGACCCGGATCAACTGTGGTGGTGCGTTGTAGGCTTCGAGGGATGCGATGCGCATGGGGGTTCCCTCCCTTGACCAGACCGGGCGGGAGTGTATCGAACAAACGTTCGCCTGTCAAGCGCCAATCGCCGGCCTTGCGTGACGCTTGCGGAAGGCCTGGCACTGCCACCCCCGGTCTTGCGCGTGGCCGACGAAGGAGACGCCCCCACCGACGGCCAATCCCTCCGGCATGGTCATTGATGCACATGTCCACCTCAAGCATGGAGACGCCGCCGCCACCGAGTACCCGGCCGAGACCGTCGTGCAGGTCATGGACGCGGTCGGCATTGACCGCTCGGTGGTCTTCGCGATGTCCACCGACACTCGCCATGCCATCGAGATGGCCGCGGCCGCCGTCGCGCAGTTCCCCGACCGGCTCATCCCGTACGCCTACGCCCTGCCACACTATGAGCGGCCGGTGATCGACGAGCTGGCCGAGGCCATTCGCCTGGGCTTCCGGGGGATCAAGCTGCACATCGGCGAGTGCCGCCTGACGACCTACCTCGCCGACCCGGTGTTCCGCCTCGCGGGCGACATGGGGGTGCCGTGCCTGGTGGACTTCGGCGGCGACCTGAAAGCTGCCGAGCGCCTCGCGACCGACTTCCCAGATACGAAGCTCATCGTCGCTCACTTCGGGCGCTACCTGTGCACCGATCCGCTCCTGATGCGCGAGTGCTTGGCGCTCGCCGAGCGGCGTCCGAATGTGTGGGTGGATGCTTCGGGGGTCGTGATGCCCTGGATCATCGCTGAAGGTGTGCGGCGGATTGGCGCGGCGCGCCTGCTGTGGGGCAGCGACGGCCCGCACGTCATGCCCGACCTCGTCAGCTCCGCCGCCGAGCCGCTGCGACAGATCAGGGCCTTGGGGCTCACGTCGGAGGATGAGGCGATGGTGCTGGGCGGGACGGCGGCGGGGTTGCTGGGGGCATAACGCGGAGGACCGTGATCGCGCGCCCACGCGCCCCACGCACGACACACGGAGGCCTACCATGCCCGACCTCAAGCAGCGCCTGCTCGACGAGATGCGCACCTGGGAGATCATTGACTGCCATGAGCATCTGCCGCCCGAGAGCGTGCGCCTGGGGCAGCCTGTGGATGCCCTCACGCTCTTCGGCCACTACACCCACAACGACCTCATCACGGCCGGCATGAGCCGGGCCGACTATGACCGCACCCAGGACCACGCGGTCGCCCTGCGGGAGCGCTGGGAGCTGGTCAAGCCCTTCTGGGAGCGCATCCGGTTCACCGGATACGCACGGCCCATCCTACACGCCCTGCAGCGTTTCTACGAGGCCGATGACCTCACCGACGACACCGTCGAGGCCGTCAGCGAGCGGATGGCGGCTAACAACACGCCCGGCCTGTACGAGCGCGTCATGCGCGAGGCCTGCCGCATTCGCCTGTGTCTGACCCAGATCGGCCGCGTGCCCGAGGCGAACCGCGACCTGCTTGTGCCCATCCTGCCCCTGGACAGCTTCGCGCGCGTGCCGGGGCTCTACGAGATGGGGGAGAGCGCCAGTCTGCAAGGCGTCCGCACGCTGGCCGATTACCTGGAGGTCGTGCAGGCCAACCTGGAGTGCGCGAAGCGGCAGGGCGTGGTCGGCCTCAAGATGATGAGTGCGGTACTGCCGCCCGAGGACCCAGCCGCCGCCGAAGCTGCCTGGACCGCTCTGCGCGCGGGGAAGGAGCACGACGCGGCAGCGCTGGCGGCGTTCCTGAAGCACCGCACCCTCGAACTCGCCGCCGATGGGGACCTGACGGTCGCCGTGCACTGTGGCATCATCTGGACGAACTGGCAGGACTTCACGACGCTGCACCCGCGCCACATGATCCCCACGATCCTGGCCCACCGCCGCACGCGGTTCGACCTGTACCATGCCGGCATCCCGTGGCTGCGCGAGATCGGCGTCATCGCCAAGAGCTACCCGAACGTGTGGCTCAATCTGTGCTGGTGCCACATCATCTCCCCGCAGATGAGCATGGCGGCGCTGAGCGAGTGGCTCGACCTGGTCCCGTTCAGCAAGATCCTCGGCTTCGGGGGTGACTACGGCAAGCCCGTGGAGAAGGTGTACGGCCACCTCCAACTGGCGCTGGAGGACATCGCGACCGTGCTGGCCGGGCGTGTGGAGCAGGGCTGGATGACCGAGACCCAGGCCCTCCAGGTGGCCCATGCGTGGCTGTGGGACAACCCGGTGGAGCTGTACCGGTTGACGGTCTGAGCCTCGCCGCCGTCGCCGTGCCGTCGGAGGGGCCGGCTACCAGCCGGCCCGCCGTCCCTCAGGGCAGCCGCTCGCCAGTACGCCGAAAGTGCTCCCAGCGCCGCCGGTACTCTCGCTGGTAGTCGGCCACGGCCTGCGCGTAGCTCAGGCTCGGCGCGTCCGGACGGACGGTGCCGGACAGGACGAGTTCCACGCCCCCTGGCGGGACCAGTACCTCCCCCTGCTCCGGCGTCACGGTGGCGCCGTCCACGGTGGCCTTCTCTACGTCGAGGAACCATGGCACGCGCACCCACAGCCGCTCTGGCGGGTTGCGGAAGGCCGTCGGCAGGGCCACTGTGAGCCGGTCGTCCGCCGCCGTCACGGTCATGTCCACCGGTCCGAAGGCCGTCGGCGCCGCGCGCACCGCGAGGCGTTCCCCCGGTTGCACCCACGCCGGCGACACCGCCGACAGCAGGTGCAGGTCGTCGCCCTGCTCGCGCACCAGCATGTTGCGGATGATCTCGATGGTCTTGGCGATGGTCACGCCCTGGGGCAGGATGTTGAAGCAGTGGCTGCATTCGCGGGTGCTCCAGGGGATGGTGCCGAACTCCCCGGGCAGGTGGGTCGAGCTGGTGTGCAGCAGCAGCGCGTACAGTTCCTGGAGTGCCCACTCCTGATCCCAGGCCGTCCCGCGCACCAGCGAGACCTGCGTGTTGTTGGGGGTCTGCCAGTAGTGCATCATCGGCTGCTCGTTGAAGAAGAACTTGTCCCCGTCTCGGGCGATCGCCGAGGGCCAGATGTAGCGCAGGATGCCCTCCTCGTACTCGTCCCGGACATGCCGTAGCGTCGCCTCCACACGCGGGTCCAGCGGGTCGAACAGCACCTCGGGGTACAACGTCATCAGGTTGTCCCAGTCGTTGCCGTCCGTGGTGCGCTCCAGCGCGGGCGGGATGTACCCGCCGGTCTCCGCCACTTGCGCGTCCAGGGCCGGCTGGAAGGCCGTGTTGAAGCGCTCGTACTGAGCCGCGAAGCGCTCGGCGTCCTCGGTTCGGCCCATCTCGCGCGCCAGGAAGGTCGCATACTTCAGGCCGGCCAGCGTCCAGAACTGCTGCCCGGTCTGGCGGCACTCCTTGAGGAAGGCGTCATCACCGATGGTCGCCACCGGCCACAGGCCCAGCGGGTCCTGTGCGGTCTCCCGCTCCTGCCAGGCGCACGCCTCGACCACGCCGGGGTACACGCGCTCGAGGAACTCCCGGTCGCGCGTGAGGCGGTAGTAGCTGGTCCACCCCCACAGGTTCCACCCGAACAGCTCCCAGTACCGGGCCTCCTGGTGGCGGTGCATGCGGAAGCTGCCGTCGGGAAACTGCATCTTGCGCCAGTACAGGAGCCCCTCCCGCGTCACCTCCGTCAGTCCCATGTAGCCCATCGCCAGCAGCATGTTCGTGGGGTCGCTGCCGCCGTACCAGTCGTGGTAGTGGAACTTGTTGACATTGGCAATCGTGTCGCCATCCACGTGGTCTATGGCCAGCAGGTTGGCGATGGTCCCGGCGATCAGGTACTCCTGCACCTTCGGTTCGGGGATCTGCAGCGGCGCCCGCTCCAGCACCATCTCCTCCCAGAAGGTCATGGTCGCGTCGAAGACGCTGTCGTAGTCGGCCTCCCGGACCTGCTGCGCCTCCGGCGAGTCCTCGGGCAGGGGGACGATCGGCAGCTTGTAGGTCAACGCGCGGCTCTCGCCGGGGGCCAGCGGCAGGCAGTAGGTGACGAGGCCCAGCGGCGTGTGCGGGTCGCAGTGGTGCGTCGGGTGCGGGTTGCCCTCGACCTCGCCGGAGAAGTAGCGCACCATGCGCAGGCCGTTGTCCCGCGGCGCCAGCGACGTCAGGGCCGGCGCGGGAGCGGTGGGGTAGGTGTGGATGAGCCTCCCCTCGCGGATGAGCGCGTCGCCGGCGAAGCGGTACGCCCACTCCGGGTTGAAGCGGTTCTGCCCGGCGACCAGCGCCTCGGGCATGTTGCCGAACGCCTGCCCGAAGCGGTAGTCGGCCAGGTCCGTGTAGGCCGTGTTGACCGGCCCGCGGAAGCGCCAGGCGGTCGAGAAGTGCGCCGCCCGGGGCTCGTCGGTGGGGTTCGTGACAGTTACCCGCACGAAGTTGACCGGCAGCCCTTCGAGGCCCCCGCCCAGGTCGGCCGCGAACATCTGGAAGTCATACCGCAGGTCCTCCTCGCACACGTCGTACTCCACCGCCGGCAGACACCCCCGCAGCAGCGTGCGGTGCCGCTGCCAGGTCGCCCGGGGCGGGTTGCCGACGAAGAACATCAGCTCGCCGAAGCCGGTGAACACGTACCCCTCCGGTGTCACCTCACTGGCCACCGGCGCCCCGAAGGCCCCCAGGACATCATTGGGGTTGGTGAAGTAGCTGAACGGCTTGTCGGGCGCGTCAATCAGATCGGGGTTGTGCATTCCGAAGCGGTCGGGCATGGCCTTCACCTGGGGCAACAGGATGGCGCGGCTGTGGGTGCTGCGTGTTCACATGACCGGCAGGAGCAGGCGCGACGGGTGCTTGCTGTCGTGACGGATCGTGTTGATCGCCACCCGCCGCTCCCAGTCGGTCGAGGGGTTGCGGCCGGTGTGCGTGTTGACATCGAAGTGCGGCCAACTGCTGCCCGTGATGTCCAGGCGCAGGCGGTGGCCCTGCACGAAGCGATTGGCCAGCGGCCGCAGCAGCACCCGCACCAGCACGACCTCGCCGGGCGTGAGCAGCTCCTCCCGCTCGCAGCCGAGGCGGAACTTGGCGCGCTGGACGCCCTCAGACACCCCCAGCGCGAAGCCGGCCGGGTAGTCCGGCGACGAGGGGTGCACATCCACGAGCTTGGCGACGAAGTCGGTATCCGGGGCGTCGCTGCTGATCCACAGCTCGACGACGGGGTGGCCGGCCACCACGAGGTCCTCAGGCAGGGGCTCGGTCTGGAAGACCAGCACATCATCCCGCGCGGCCAGCGGCAGGAACGGCGGCGTGCAGCCATGCAGGTGCGGGCCCTCGACTTGGTTCCACGCCCCGTTGGTGCTGATGCGCCGGTTGCCGCCCTCGCGGAGGCGGGTGGTGGTGTAGCAGACGCCCGTGCTGCTGGGCACGGGACGGTCGGGGTCGGCCCGGAAGCTGCTCGCGGCCTCGTCCCCGGCCGGGGCGTCGGCGTTCAGTCCGCCCCCGGCGTGCAGGTGCAGGGCGACTTCGCGGCTCTCGGGTGGCCAGTGGTCGGCCCGGGCCCAGGCCCCACCCTGGTCGAGCAGGCCGTCAGCGGTCTTCGCGCCACTGCCGCCACCCATGACGAAGTACTGCACCCGCGCTGCGAAGGCCCCCTCGTCGTCCAGGCCCTTGAGCCAGCGGTCGAACCACCGCAGCTCGTAGTCCGGCGCCAGCGACGGCAGCGTCGAGGCCTCCCCGAAGCTCGTCTCGCCGATCCTGGCGCCCACGTCGCCATGCGTCCACGGGCCGAAGATCACGTACTGGTTCTCGTGGCCCATCTCGGTCAGCTTCGTGAAGACCAGCGTGTCGGGGTGAGCGTACGCGTAGTGGTCATACCAGCCGCAGATATGCAGCGTCGGGACGTCCGGCCAGCGCTCGGGGTACGCCGCCGGGGCGAGGCTGGGCTGCAGCCAGAAGTCGTCGAGGCACTCGCGCCGGATGAACTCGAAGGTCAGGTCCTCATACGAGGGCGCCAGCGCCAGCGGCGAGCGTCCCTTCTGCAGCGGCCAGCGCGCCAGCCACTCCTCGAAGCGCATGTCGTACAGCGCCTGCTTGACGCTCGGGTCGGCCAGCGCCTCCTTGCCATCCCCGGCCATCATCACCATGTACGAGATATAGAACACGTCGAGCGCCCCGCCCTGGCGCAGGACATGGTACTTGTGGGGGTAGCCGAAATAGTGGCACATGGCGGCCAGGTGGGGCGGCCGCTGGGTGGCGGCGGCCGCCTGGTCCGCCGCGCAGTACGAACCGCCCCACGTGCCGACCCGCCCGTCACACTCCGGCTGCGCCGCCAGCCACTCGATGGCGTCATAGCCGTCCACGTCCTCCTGGGCGAAGGCGGTGAAGACCCCGTCGGAGGCATAGCGTCCGCGCACGTCCTGGAGAGCGACGACATAGCCCCGCCGCGCCCAGCGCATGGCCTGGGGGCTGTTGGCCTCGCCCTTGTTGTACGGCGTACGCAGCAGCAGCGCCGGCTGCGGGCCGACGGCCTTGCCGTCGCAGGCAGGGAAGTACAGGTCGGTCGCCAGCTCCACGCCGTCGCGCATCGGCACGCGGACCTGCGGGCGGATCAGGACTTCGGGGAAGACGGGCTGTCGTGGTTCCACGGTACTCTCCCTATTCTGGCGGCCTCGCCGGAGGCATGTGTCACACGAAGGGCTGCGTGTCATTGTGGGCGAACAACCTGCCCGCCGGAACTGCCGACCACGCAGGACCATCCGGACACCGCTCTATTCGCGTTCCGGCCTCGGGTACTTCCTTCCCCACCCGACGAAGTGGGCCAGATGCAGGGCGCGCAGGGTAGCGTGAGGCTGCTGGCAGGACGGTCAGCGGTGGTCAGGGCGGGGTGTCGGCGCAGCCGACGAGGACCCCGCCGCCAACGTCGAGGTGCGGAGACGCCCTGGTTGGCGCCCGGGGCGCCAATGCTGACTGGCATGAGTCTGCGCACCCAGAGCTGATAGGTCGTGGGTGGCGCGGGG